>JAQWNI010000212.1 GCA_029268645.1 Myxococcota bacterium | reverse complement strand
TTGGGGATTGGCGGACGCAGTGGTCACAAGTTCATTAGTGTGAGCGGAGACGTCGTCCGCCCCGGAGTTCATCTGATGCCCTTCGGGAGTTCCTTTGCTGAATTGCTCGAAGCCTGCGGCGGAATGGTCGACGGTGCAGATCCTTTGGCATTTGCACCGGGTGGCGCTTCAAGCCGGTTTTTGGGGCCAGAGGGGCTTTCTGTACCCATCGATTTTGATTCTGTGGCGGAAGCGGGTTCAATGCTGGGCAGTGGCGCGGCTGTTTTTGTTGGGGCGGGTCGCGATTTACAGGCTGTTGCGCTCTCTGTGACGAGATTTTTCCGCAACGAGTCGTGTGGCAAGTGTGTGCCCTGCAGACTGGGCACCGACAAGGCCGTTCGGCGGATCGAGTCCGAGGGGGGGGTGAGCTCGGCTTTGCAGGACGACTTGGAAGGCCTTTCTGACACTCTCGCGCAAACGAGCCTCTGCGGATTGGGGCAAGTCGCTGTGGCGCCGCTGCTTTCTCTCTGTTCTCAATTTCCTGATCATTTCGGCAGAGGGTGAAGGCGGTGTCGCAGCCCGGGAGCGCGATTGTCTTGTGTGGAGGGCGGTCTTCAAGGATGGGCCGATGTAAAGCTTGGTTGCCGTGGCAGGGGCGGCCAATGCTTGGCCACGTCGTGGATGTCCTAAAAAACGTCACTCCCGATATCGTTGTGGTGGGTGCCCCAGATCAAGTATTGCCTGAAGTTCCTGCGCAGCGGATGAACGACGAGACCGAGGGGTTGGGTCCGTTGGCGGGAGTAGCGGTCGGCCTCGAAGCAGTTCGGGGGCCCTACGCGTTCGTCACCGCAACGGACGCCCCGTACTTGACCGAGGCCTTTGTGCGGGCTGTCCTCGCGGCCGGTGGGCCGGCAGCCCCTCTTGTAGCCGGCCGGGTCCAGGTGCTTTCTGCGGCCTATCCGGCACTCGCCGCCGAGCAGGCGCGGGATTTATTGAACCAGGGGCTTCGTCGCCCTCTTGATCTCTTAGAGGCGCTGGGGTTTGCCGTGCTCGCGGAAGATGAACTGCCGGATATTCGCTCTGTGGAAGGTTTTAATACACCTTTTCAGTATCTCGAAGCGGTGAGTGAGCAGCAAACCACCGGGGTGACCGTTGAGTTTTTGGGCCGCCTCGAGAAAAAAGTCAGCGTCGCCACTCGAGTCGTCGGCTCTGGAGCATTGCGCGACGTCTTGAATGAGGCCTCCCCAGACTGGCCATTGACAGAAGAAGGGAAGGTTTGTTCACCCTACGCGGTATCGCTCGACGGGCGAGAGTTTTTAAGGGATGGAGCGGTTCCTATCGGGCCGGGTGAGCGGTTGATTGTTCTGGACGCCGCGGTTGGAGGGTAAGGGTGTTCGGGTATCACGGTTGCTATTTGCGGATTGATCTCTCGTCTCGGACAAGCCGGCGGATCGCGTTGTCCAGCGCGACATTAAGGGAGACTCTGGGAGGAGTCGGCTTAGGGGCTCGTCTTCTGATCGACGAGGCTCCAGCGGGGGTTGACCCTCTGGGTCCCGATGCGCCTGTGGTCATTGCATTTGCTCCCCTTGTTGGAACGTCTCTCACAACCTCGGCGAAATTTGCGGTGGTCGCTAAGTCGCCACTGACTGGAATGATCTGTGATGGACTTTCGGGATCCGACTTTGCGCTTGCTGGGAAGGCAATGGGAGTCGATGCCATCGTGGTGGTGGGCCGGGCAAGGGAACCGTCGGTGTGGCGGGGTGGTCGGTTGGAGCCGACCTCCCTTTGGGGCTGCAGCGCGGCGGAGACTGAATTGCGACTTGGAGCCGCTGGCCAGGTCTTGGCGATCGGAGTGGCTGGTGAGCGCCAAGTGCGTTTCGCCGGCCTTTCTAATGGCGGGCGGCATTTAGGCCGGGGTGGACTGGGAGCTGTTTGGGGCGCCAAAAATTTGAAGGCTCTCGTCGTGGAAGGGTCCGCTAAAACGTCAATCGCCAATTCCCATGTCGTTCGACGCATTGCGCAGAGTTTGGCTCAGCGCTCACAAGGGGAGGCGACAGCAAAATATCGAGAGACGGGAACGGCCGCGAATCTTGCGGTGTTGAATCGTCTAGGGGTGTTGCCGACCCGAAACTTTCAACAAGGCCGATTTGAAGAAGCAGGAAAATTGATCGGCGGAGATAAAAGCTCAGAGACCCCGGTCGAGCGTCGTTCATGTGCTCGATGCACGATCGGATGTGAACACCGATACGCCTTGCCGGGGGGCCGCACGACTCGAGTCGAGTATGAGAGCGTTTTTGCCCTGGGCTCTCTTTGCGGAGTGAGTGATTCGGAATCCGTCACTGAAGCCATTGAGAAGTGTGACGTGCTGGGGCTCGATACGATTTCGACGGGGGCCACGATGGCCTTTGCGATGGAATGCCGAGAGCGTGGTTGGCTCCAAGAAGGTCCTCGCTTTGGAGATGGGGAGGCGCTTTCGAGTTGGGTCGAGGCGATTGGGGAGCGGCGCGGGTTAGGGGACAGGTTGGCCGAGGGGACGCGGCGTTTAGCTCAACAGATGGGTCCAGCCGCAGAAAGAATTGCGCCCCATGTTAAGGGCTTGGAAATTCCCGGCTATGAGCCTCGAGGCATGCATGCGCAGGCATTGGGCTACGCAATTTGTACAAGAGGTGCAGATCACAATCGAACCGGCGGCTACGCGGTCGATCTTTCGGAGGGCGGTAATCGCTGGAGAGGAAGTGAGCAGGCGGCGGAAGGTCTTGTCGAGTCAGAGGATCAATCGGCCCTGATCGATTCGCTGATCCTCTGTAAGTTTCTCCGCGGCGTCTTTACTGATTTTTGGAGCGAGACAGCCGAGATGTTGAGTGCCGTGACGGGTTGGGACACGACCGCCGACGAGTTAAGAAGCTCTGCTCGTGGGATTGTGACTTCGCGGAAGCTCTTTAACGTGCGGGAGGGCTGGAAGCCGCAGGACGACAGCTTGCCTGGACGTTTTTTTGTTGAGCCGATTGAGGGTGCCGGTGGTGTCCAAGCGAGCTTAGACCGTTCGCGCCTCGAAGGCATGATTCGGACCTATCATCGAATACGAGGTTGGTCTGAGGAGGGATATCCAGCTTCGCAGATGGGATCGACTCATGGAGGCGATGGATGATCAAGCTGACGATTGATGGGCATTCCGTTGAGGTCCCGGAAGGCACTCGTCTCATTGATGCGATTCGCGCATCGGGAGGGGAGGTTCCGACCTTGTGTGATTCCGATGGCCTGCGCCCGGTCGGCATGTGCCGAATTTGCGTAGTGGATGTCGGAGAGCGTGCACTGGCGGCCTCTTGTATTCGTTTCTGTGAGCCCGGGATGGAGGTTCTGTCGAGAAGTGATGCGGTGGAGGCGCACCGTAAGCGCCTAACCGAATTGCTGATGGCCGATCAGCCGGCACCAGAGATGGATCGACGGGAAACCGCTTTCGGTGACAATGAACTGTATTCACTCGCCCGTCGCTACGACGCGTGGGGAGAACTTTGGCAGGGGGACTCCGAGCCGCTGCTTGACGAAAGTTCGAAGGTGATCGCAGTCGACCACGGTTCTTGCATTCTCTGTGATCGTTGTGTTCGGGCGTGTGATGAAATTCAGCATAATGAAGTGATTGGTCGCACCGGAAAGGGAGCGGAAAGCCGGATCGCCTTTGATCTGGATCGTCCAATGGGGGAGAGCTCGTGCGTTTCCTGTGGTGAGTGCGCTGCGGCGTGCCCGACGGGCGCCTTGGTCGACAAGCCGATCCTTCAAGCCATTCGACCTCGCAAAGAGTTGCAGGCGATTGAAAGCGTCTGTCCTTACTGCGGGGTGGGGTGTGCGCTGACTTACCACGTGGACCGCGATAAAAATCGAATTGCTTTTGCAGAAGGGCGTGAAAGCCCAGGCAACCAGGGTCGCCTATGTGTTAAGGGGCGCTATGGGTGGGACTACGTCTCTCATGGCCAGCGCTTGACTCGCCCATTGATCCGACGCGATTCCTTCCTTCCGAAGGGTCCACTTTCCCTGGATGTAAAGGGTCAGCAAGACGGTCGCCGCAAACCTGGGGGGCTGGTGGATTACGAAGAAGTGATGCCCGCCTTTCGGGAAGCGAGCTGGGAGGAAGCCTTTGAGGTGGTGGCCCGCAGGCTCTGTGAAATTCGGGAAAGTCATGGAGGCGAGGCTCTGGCTGGATTCGGCAGTGCCAAGTGTTCCAACGAAGAGGCTTATTTGTTTCAAAAAATGGTTCGCGCTGCATTCGAAACAAACAACGTCGACCATTGCACGCGCCTCTGTCACGCGTCCAGCGTGGCGGCCTTGATTGAAGGAATCGGGAGTGGAGCGGTCACGACGACCTACGGGGACGCGATTAACGCCGGAGCGATTCTCGTGGCGGGCTCGAATACAACCGCGAATCATCCAGTCGCCGCGACCTTCTTTAAGCAGGCTCAGGAAGCGGGAACCCGTCTGATCGTGGTCGATCCCCGAGAGAGTGAGATTGGTTCGCGCGCGGACCATTTTTGCCGGATTAAGCCCGGGACGGACGTCGCGTTTTACAACAGTGTGATGAATTGTCTGATCGAGGAAGACTGGGTTGATCATGAGTTCGTCGAGCAACGCACAGACGGTTTTGCGGCTCTGGCCGAGTGTGTGTCGCGTTACACGCCCGAGCGCGCGTCTTCGATCTGCGGCGTAGCCCCTGAGGAGATCCGTGCTGTGGCGCGAGCAGTGGGGACCGCCTCAAGCACAATTATCTATTGGGGAATGGGAATTTCTCAGCATGTTTATGGCACGAATAATGCCCGTTGTCTGATTGCTTTGGCGCTGATGACTGGAAACGTGGGGCGAGAGGGGGCTGGACTCCACCCACTTCGTGGTCAGAACAACGTTCAGGGAGCCAGCGATGCCGGCTTAATCCCGATGATGTACCCGGGGTATCAGTCCGTTCAGGAAGATTCGGTCCGACAGAGGTTTGAACAGGCATGGGGGAGGGCGCTTTCTCCGGATCCAGGCCTGACTGTTGTGGAGATTACACGCGCAGCCCTGAGTGGGGGAATTCGGGGCCTCTATGTGATGGGTGAAAATCCTTTCCTTTCTGATCCGAACACGAATAAGGTTCGAAAGGCTTTGTCGAATCTAGACTTTCTTGTCGTTCAGGACATCTTTTTGACTGAGACTGCCGAGTTTGCAGACGTGGTCTTGCCCGCAACCGCTTATCTCGAAAAGACAGGGACCTACACAAATACAGATCGACGTGTCCAGTTGGGTCGGTCCGTCTTAACCCCCC
>JAQWNI010000211.1 GCA_029268645.1 Myxococcota bacterium | reverse complement strand
CGATGCGGAGGCATATGCGATCAAAGCCAAGGCGGAAGCTGATGCCGAACAGACGCGCGTCGTAGCCCAGGCGATCCTCGACAACGGTCAGCCAGCCGTCGACTTTGAGATCATGAAACGACAGGTTGAAGGTTTGACTGCGATCGCAGCAGCAGAGAACTCCAAGACAGTGATCGTCCCATCCGACATCACTCGAGCCATCGGATCATTGCAGGTTCTCATCGAGGGCGTCACGGGCAGGGAACATAGTTGATGGACATCGATGCCTTATTTTCGATTTGGCCGTTTTCTCCAGAGTTATGGTTCACCTTAGCCGTCGTATTGATCATCGCGGATGTGCTGATTGGCATGGAGTTCTTCGTTCTGTCTGTCGGTGTCGCCGCATTCATGATTTCTGGACTCTTGTGGACGCAACATCACGGCTTGTTCGAGTTGTTTGAGAGTTGGCGTCAGATCGCACTCTGTTTCGCAGTACTTTCACTTGCCTCGATCGCACTGATCAAGTGGATGTTCCAGAATTCTGGAAAAAATGGTCGCGATATTAACGAGTACTGATCGCGGTGACGGACGTATCGTCACCTATGTTCGGAAGTGTCCGGCTGTCTCCACTAGCATCAACTTGAGACACGACGACCATCTGATCGGTTGATTGATTTGGACTGAAACGCGGAACACGAAATGCAATGCGCTGTCGAAGCGCTTGAAGGGGAGGCGTCATGAGTGCCTTTTTTCAAGTCATCATCGGCCTAGCAGCGGCGCTGTTTCTGGCAACAGGTGGCTTGGGGATAGGACATACAAGCTGGGTTCCAGCACAACGTCCGGGTATGGGCGTTATGTTAAATACCCAGGGGGAGCCCCGTGACGGGCTGCGGAGCAAGGGGATGATCTGGGGCTTCAGTACAACTTGGCGAAGATGTACCAAAACGGTGAAGGCGTCGTACAAAGCTATGCAGGAGCGGCGAAGTGGTATCGAAAGGCTGCAGAGCAAGGATTCGCGGATGCTCAGAGCAACTTGGGGTTGATGTACCTTAAAGGTGAAGGCGTCGTACAAGACTATGTTCTCGCTCATATGTGGTTGAACTTGGCGCGAGCGCAAGAAAATGAGGATGCGAAGAAGGCTCTTGAGGAACTTCTGGTCAACGACACGATGACAAAAGAACAAATCGCAGAGGCTCAGAAGATGGCGCGGGAGTGGCAGGAGCAGCACGCGGAATCATCGGACTGACTTCTGCGGGAATCTCTCTATGACTGCTAAAAGCAAGAAACGCTTTCGAGGTCATGACGAGATCATTCTCGACGGCTCGCATCTGAGATCTTTAAATTGAAGGCAATAGATTAAGAATCAAATAAACCTTGCTTGTATTTTATAGTCCCTAAAAAAACGACGGAGTTCCCGCTTGACGTGCCCCACATCGTTCTCGCCGACCAGCACCTCATAGGTATTCCGTTTCTTGAGAGGGATGATATGGTCGGTCGAGCGAAGTCTTCGATCGATGGCTTTTACTATTTTCTCTAATCCTCTAGTCGGTGAAGTAATCTTGAACTTTAAGACACCGCTTTTGAAACTCCTGTTTTCCCGCCGGCACGTTTTGTCGAATACCTTCTGATCCCAATCACCATTTTCTCCTTCATCCGCACCAGCTGTTTTCACCAATCCTGGCAATGCAAGTGCTGCACCGGCGGTGGCTGAAAATAGGAAAAAATCTTTTCGTGTTATTTTTTTCACTGTCTTCTCCCTGTTAGCCTCATATCATCCTGATTAAGGTCGGTCGCGTCTCTCTGTTGGGTGCCACCACAGTCACCAGCGAGCGAACGAACCCCTGCCCAACCGACAATCCCTGCGTCATCGTGGCAAATCCCCTTTTCCCAGTTGTTGGTTTGGAGCGGACCCTCAACAAAGGAAGTGGGCGGCAGACGCAGGTGGTGACACAGGAACCGGAAGAAAATGTGAAAGTTTTCTCTAAATGCCCGGTTTCTGGAGGGATTTGGGAATGGCTGGGGATTTATCTGATGGGTGTAAACAAATCAGGGGATTGGGAAGGGGGTGCCCCAGGTCAAAGGGACTTTGGGGGTAGCCTTTCACAGACCGAGCAATTTCCACTGCTCCAAATACTTGCCCTTTTCATCAAACCACTTCCGCATGTTGCTGTCCCGGTGCTTCTGTCCTTGCTTCCCGGGTTTCTTGAGCCATTCCTTATGACCCTTTGTGACAGCAGTGGCAATTCGGGCACTCGGAACAATGTGATAGTCAGGTCTTTCTTTCCCCTCTTTCAGTGATACGAAGACATAGAAGATGTTCTTGTCTCTGATTCGTTCGTTCTTTTCAGAGAGAATCCATTTCTTCTTTCCGGGGCTCTTTGTCTTGACCTGAATGTTGACTGTCTTCGAGCCACGTTCATTGGTGGCAATGATGTCAATGCTCTTTGTGTTTCTGAGTGTGATGGATGCGATATATCCAAGATTTGATAACTCGGCAGCCACGTAATACTCGCCCGCAACACCGACAAGGATGGAGGAGACTTTTCTCTTAGGCATTCAGTTGTATCTCCGGAGGATGAACTTGCGCATCTCATTCTTCCCTATGCCCCAGCAGATTGCCTTCTGCGGTTTAGATAGAGCGCAGTCGCTCCACCCAGCATGAAGACAATTACGAACTGACCGAATGGGGAGATGGCTGCGACGGTTGGGGTGATTTCTGGGGACCATGCGATTGGTCTAGGCTGGGGGGAGCAACCCCTCAGTTTGATCAACTCGCCGAGAACGGAGCCGTCCGCAGCGTCAATGATCGCTATCTTGCAAAGGAGGGTGCTCGAATCGACGTAGGCATAGGCGAGCATTGTTCCATCCGGCGACCAAGCAATCGCTTCGATCGGTTCGGTGCCCCCTAAGCCCGGCTGGTATTCGTATTGGGAAAAATTAGTGAGTTGCGTTTCACCCGAACCGTCGGAATTCATTATGCAGACCTGCTGGACCGTGTCACCACCCAGCGTCGTGGTAGAACAAGGATAAGCAAACTTGCTCGCAGCCTCTGCCGTCCCAGCAACTCCCGTCACGGGGCTCCCCCTGGGTATTTAACATAACGCCCATACCCGGACGTTGTGCCGGAACCCAGTTTGTATGTCCTATCCCCCCGTGGTTGTGCTTATTGGGCCTGCTGCCGTCATTTCCCGGCGGAAACAAGTCGACCGCATACCCAGTCGAAGGCGAGGGGGCCGATTTCTTCGAGGCCGGCCTTAGAGTTGGGCGCGGAAAGCCCGGCGGCGAGCAGATAGGCCGACTAGGCCGAGGCTGAGGAGGAGTGCGGTGTTCGGTTCAGGGATCACTTGAAAGTGATCGATGTGCATGTGGTCGAAAGTTCCGTCCGGAGCGGTGATGCGAACTTCGGTAATCCATGGATCGGAGACGTCCCTATCAACGCGGACAAAAATGTTCCGCGTATTCCCACTTGCGGTATTGGATGTAAAGTTCAAGAGGCCTGAAGTATCGTCGACGAGGTCTACAATCCTTCCAAGATTCGTGGTGCCGATCCACAACTCCTCCTCTTGATGTATACCACTGATCCCCAAGGCGATTGAAGACGCCGTCGGCGCGTAGTTGAGTATCAGGTCCGTGGGCGACGTCAGTAGATTATGCTGCGCCCGCTGCAAGTCCCATCCGCCAAAGAAGGAATTTGGTCCGGCGTGCGGCACCAGGTCCAGGGGAACATTCAGCGTGAGCCCTGGAATCAGCATCGTGTCCTCGAAGTCCTCAGTAATGAACCCTGTTGTCCCGGCTGCGGCGTCGAGCATTGCAGTTTCGGCGGTTGTGGGCGCTCCGGTTGCACTGAAAAAATCCGTGGGACTAAAAGTCCTCACGGTATAGGCATGAGCGGTCCCCGCGATTCCAGGCACGCCGAGCGCCGCGAACAGCGAAAACAGAGCGACCAACGAACTACCTTTCCGGCCTGCGCGGTCGATGCGGGAAAGCAGCAGGGGCAGGTATCGGCTTCGCGACTGGGCCGGGGTTCGAGTGGAGTCAGAATTGGAGCAGCGGGCTCGAGAGAGCATTGGGTTTTTCCTCTTTGGGTGGAGACCGGCGTTATGCCGATACCTCCCCCTAAAGCAAGAGTAATGCCATGTGTCTAAGTGTTTGATTATGATCAACTGTTATCGATTTACGGGCAGGTCCTTCGGTTCGCATGTCTTGTTAAGTAGACATATCTGGTTTCGCCTAGGTGCTTTTTTCTAGAAAACGATGCAAAAGAAGTTACTTGAGAATTATGTCAACAAAATAAGACTGTAAAAATTTCAACCCTTTGGGCGGCCCCGTACAGACGCTCTGGGATTATCTGATGGCGTTCGACAACGAATTCGCTTCCCCTTCCCGGCTGGTACCTGCCAGTATGGGGCCACGTTCACGCTCCTCGGGAAGGGGATTGCTATGCGGAATCTTTTTGTTGCGATTGCGCTGGTTCTGATGGCGAGCGGGATGCTCACCCTGCTCGGGGGCCAAGCCCAGGCCGCGCCCCTCACCCTCGACCTGACGGGCAGCGTAACCAGCGCTACCGGCACCTGGGCGTCGGAGGTCGGAAACCCCGTCGCTGCGAGCCTGACCATCGACCTGGACGCGGCGAACGCCTCCGACTCGCGATCGGTCGCTGGGCCTGGCGAGATCCCCTTTAGCGAGTGGGCCTTCCCTTTCCCCGCTTACTCCGGGACTTTCTCGGGAGCACTGGGACCAGCGACCGACCGGATCACCGTAAAAACCCATGACAACGTGGATCTAGCGATCTGGGGGCCTTTTTTCGGGGCGAGTACGGGGGTATTCGACGCTTTGAGCGTGACGACCCACAGCGTGACGGTCGATTGCCCTCAGCCACTCATTAGCCACCCCTTGTTTGGATGTATCGATGAGAACGGAGATAATGCGGGTGGCCCCGAGATCAGCGGTACCAGCTTTGAGGTGTTCCTGATTGGGGCGCCTGATTGGTTTACGGATGGCACCCTGCCAAGCGAGATACCGAGCCTTGCAGAACTCACGGGCGTCTTCGGGTTGACCGAGTCCTGGAGTGGAGGGGACCACGTCGCCTCAGCCGAAATTGAATACACCACGCTCATCCCCGAACCCTCGACGGCCCTGCTCCTCGGCCTCGGCCTTGTCGGCTTGGCTGCTAGGAGGCGGGTGTGATGCGGCAGCTTGTGCTGGCAGCGGTATTGGTTTTGATGGCGAGCGGGGCGCAGGGTTCGTCGTATCTGGATATTTTCGGGACGGTTCGTGACCCGATTCTTCATACGAGCGGGGCAGTCCATTCGTATTCGGGGCCGAACCTTCAGCCCGGAGTGGTCGCCCCCGGCGTGAACCAATACCGCT
>JAQWNI010000210.1 GCA_029268645.1 Myxococcota bacterium | reverse complement strand
CGGCGCTGGCGACAGTTTTTGCGCCGGCGCCGACATGACCGCCCGGGAAGAAACTTTTGCGTCCCCGGCCGGCGAGAACTTCAGCGCCATGCCCCTGACTCTACGGGCCTGCGACGTCCGCAAGCCAGTGCTCGCCGCCCTGAATGGACACGCCATCGGGATTGGATTGACGCTGGCGCTGCAGTGCGACCTTCGCTGGGTGTCCCAGCAGGGGCGCTATGGCATCGTCCAAGTTCGTCGGGGCGTCATGCCTGATTGCGGAGCCCACTGGATCCTCCCTCGCCTTGTGGGCTGGGCGACGGCGGCGGATCTTCTCCTCACAGGTCGAAAGTTTGACGGTCACGAAGCGGTTTCAATGGGACTGGCCAATCAAGCGCTGCCGGCTGCCGAGGTGCTCCCCGCGGCGCTCGCAGTCGCCAGAGAGATGGCCCTTCGGGTCGCACCTTTGTCAGCCGCGGCGACCAAAAAACTACTCTGGAGCGCGGCCGAGATGAACCTTGAGCAGGTCGAGGAAGTCGAAACCAGTCTCCATCATCACCTGATGGCCCACCCCGATGCCGTGGAAGGGGTAATGGCTTTCCTTGAGCGTCGAGATCCCCGCTGGACAGGCGCGGTATCCGATTCGTGGCCGGACAGGCCCTGGAAGAAGAAGTGAGGCTGTCCCCCCCCACCTCTTCGGCCCTCTTAGGCCGGAACAAGGCGTCACAATGATTGAAATAGAAGAATCCTGCGAAGTGATGGCTTCCGCTTCAGTTCTTTGGCAAGTCATCACTGATTTTGACCGATACCCAGAGTGGAACCCGTTCGTGATCTCATGTGCCGCTGATTTGCAGGAAGGTCAGACCATCAACATGAAGGTTCAGCTCTTCAAACATTTCGCCCAACCCCAGAGAGAAATCATCCTTGAGGTCAATCCGGGGCGATCCTTTCGGTACGGCTTGCCCTCGAACCGACTTGGGGCCCTTGCGAGTTGCCGAAGTCATGAGGTCCAGCCCCGCGGTGCGCAACGAAGTCACTACCGCTCGCATTTCCAGCTCCAAGGCTGGCTGGCCCCTCTCACTCAGGCCTTGCTTGGGCGTCGCCTCGAACATGGGTTTCGATCCATGACCCAGGCTCTGGTGGCCCACGCAGAAAGCCGAGCGGCCCAGCAGGAGCCCGATCGATGAGTCAGGCCACCGAAGCTTTCTGGCTTTTGAGTGACCCGTTCGAACCCCGTCCGGACATTCGGTTCCTGGTGCCCTCCCAACCCATTCGGACCGCTCTCTCCGCTCTTCGGCAGACCCTGCAAGCAGAAGAATCACAGTGGACTCTCGTGGTGGGGTACCCGGGGATCGGAAAAGGCGTCTTGGTTCAACTCTTCGTCGAAGCTTGGACAGAGACCCGACCGATCGTCGTGATTCCCGACTCAGCAATTCCCTACGGTGCATTATCGGCACAGATCCGGGAGCAACTCGAACCGGCCACAGACCTCTCGGCTCCAATTGTTTTCCTGGAGGGAGCTGAAGACCTTTCCCCTGAAGTGGTGTCGGCTCTTGAGCGGGATGAGAACGAGACGGGCGCTCGGACTCGGTTCGTGGCCGTCATAGACCAATCTCCCGAGTCGACCCCACCGCATTGGGCCCAACAGCGCCAAGCCCGGGTGATTGCCCTGGAGCCCATGGATGCCGTAGAGACCCGAAGTTATATCCAGCGCCGAGTTCGCCTCGCAGCAGGCGGCGAGCGTGACCTCTTTGAGGAATCTGCCTTGCATGAACTCCACCGCAGGGCAGAGGGTGTGCCCGGAACGGTCAATAAACTGGCTCGACGTGCGCTCGACGAAGCGGCTAGCGTAGGCGCGCCTTGGGTCACGGCCGATGCCGTCACCAGCGCCGCCCGAGATCTAGACGATCTGCCCCACCCTGTCGCCGCCGTGCTGGACTCCGAAACGCTTCTCGAACCCGATACTGTCCAAACGCCCGCTCCACTTCCGGATACGCATCGCGAGATCGATTCCGATTTGCGCTCGGCCAGCAGTCAGGCTCCCGCTATGCCCCTTGGCTCCGAAATCCAGGATCTAATGGAAGCAGGCTCTACGGAAGCCATGCTGGAAGCCGAAGCCGTTTTGACTGACAAAGAGGAATGGCAGACCGACGTCATCCTGGAAGAAGAACTGCTCTCGTCGCGGGTCCCGGCCCCCATCATCGCTTTCGGGGCCTGGGTGCTGGGCGTCCTGATGGGCGCCACCTTGACTTTCTATTTCCTAGGATCCTGGGAAGACCTGCGGGCCCATGCCCTCGCCAAAGAACCACCCGTGATCGCGAAAGCGCTCAACCGCGGGGGGGCCAGTACACCGCCCCGCTCCTCGAGTTTACGCCCAGCCAACTTATCAGGTCGCCCTCAACCTCACTCTCCGCGGTGGTCGGGGCCCAGAGCCGCCCCCGACTCGTGAGTGCCCGGTCCAGGACCAAGCCCCGCTGGAGGCAGTTCGCTCCTGATCTGCAGGGCACCCATGCCTCGCTCGTGCCCGGCGATCTCCTGGCCGGGGCCACCGTGGCAGCGGTCGCGGTTCCCCAAGCCATCGCCTACGCGTTTGTCGCGGGGCTGCCTCCGGAAATGGGACTGATTGCAGCGGCTCTGCCCTGCGCATGGGCAGCCTTGTTTGGGTCGAGTCCACACCTTGTCACCGGGCCCACAAATCCAACCGCCCTGGTCCTCGGCCTCTCTGTCGTCGCCCCGGCGGTTGCGGCCACTGGTGCGGTTCCGATTCAAGGCGTGCTTGCGACAGGCCTGCTCTGTGGTGCAATGCTCGCGGCCTTCGGGCTGCTCGGTGTTGGGCGAGTCAGCCGTTTTTTGTCAGACAGTGTCGTGATTGGTTTTTCGGCTGGCGCCGGACTTTTGATCGCCTTTCGACTCGTGCCGGCTCTGGATCCCACTTTTCAATCCATTGATCACCCAGGTGGGCTAGCGCCTCACACATGGCCAGTCTTTTATGACGCGGCTCGGGCCCTGCTGTCGGCTAGCCCCCGAGCGGTGGGACTCGCGGTCGTTACGCCCCTTGCGGTTCTGGCCCTCAGATTAATCGACCCTCGGATCCCCGCGGCCCTCATCACTCTAGCCGGCGTGACCTTCGCAACCTCTTGGCTGGGTTGGACGACTGGACAAGGGGCTCTTGCCGTGGTGGGGCCGATTCAATTCGACTGGTCGCTTCCACACTGGCCGGTCGTCGGTCGATACGATTCGTATACCGGCCCGGCTTTTGCGCTTGCCTTGCTGGTGACTGTGCAGTCCATTGCGGCAGCACGCAGTGTGCGGCCCCCCGAGAGCGCTCAGCGCCTCGACCCGGATCGAGAGCTTTTCTCCCAAGGCATCGGGAATCTCATATCCGGCCTCTGGGGAGGGATGATCACCAGTGGTTCGCTGACCCGCTCGGCCATTGCTCGCAGCAGCGGGGGCCATACCCGCCTCGCTGCCCTCACTTCAGGTGTTCTCATCGCACTCGGTCTTCCTTTTTTATCGACCTGGATCAGCCCGATTCCAATGGCAGCTCTGGTCGGCATTGTTTTTCTCTCCGGAATCCAACTCATCCAGCCCACTGCTTTACGGAGGGCAACCACGACGCGTGGAGACGCACTGGTTCTGATCGGCACGTTTCTCGCGACCCTGTGGATCGACTTGGTTGATGCGCTTTATGTCGGTGTGTTTCTTTCCTTGGCTTTGCTGATTAGACGCTCCGGTCGCCTGCAGATCAGCGAACTGGTCGAAACCGAACCGGGTCGATTCGCCGAGCAGGAGATCGATCCCAGCACAGGGAAAACACCGGTTGTCCTTCTCCATCTGGAAGGAGACCTTAACTTTGCCGTGGCCGAGACCCTCTCTGAACGCCTTGGCGAGATCTCGGCCCATCATCCCGCCGTAGTCATCTTGCGAATGAAGCGAGTGACTTACCTTGACGCGACGGTGCTCGAAAGCCTGAGGGCGGCCACCCAGCGACTCGCGCAAGGGGGAACCCGGTTTCTCCTCTGTGGTCTGACCCACGAGCAACTCAAAACCCTGGAAGGAACGGAGCTGGCCCAAACTCTCGGGGAGGAAGGCCTGTTGCCGGCGGGCCCTCGGCTCTTTGACGGTTTTGAACAGGCAATCGAGCGGGCTCGCGAACTCGTTCGATCTTCGAGCGAGGCTTCGCCCTGGCGAACCCACGATCAGTCCCAGTAAGCCTGAGGGGCTCGGACGCCGGCGGCTCCGATTGTGCCCGAGTGTGCCTTTGCTTGATCGGTTCCTGAGCTGGGCGCTGGGCCACACATGGTCGGGCCGGCGGGATTCGAACCCGCGACCTCTTGACCCCCAGTCAAGCGCGCTACCAAGCTGCGCCACGGCCCGTGATGATTGGATGTGTTTAGCCGGATTCAGGCGGGATGTCGAACCCCGATCCCGTGGAATTCCTCAAAGCGCCTCGCGAAGCCCCTGCAGCTCAGACCGAATTTTCCGGTAGCCGGTCCGCAATTCGAGCATCGCGGCCGCCTGTGACTCGGCTGCCTCTCGACTGGGCGCTTTTGCAGCCTTCGAAGACTTTTGAGGCGACGTCGTCTTCCGAGCCCGCGTGGAGTTTTTCGGCTCGCCAGACCCCTCCAAAGCTTTGGCTAGTCCCAGCTCCCTGAGTCTCTGACGAGCGCCTGCAATCGTGTAGCGCTCGTCATAAAGCAGGCGCTTGATGAGCAGGATCGTTTCAATGTCCTTACGCCGGTAGAGACGCTGCCTGGACCGAGATTTGGGCGGCGCCATCCATCGAAATTCGGTCTCCCAGTACCGAAGCACATGGGGTTTGACGTGGGTGATCTTGGCCACCTCTCCGATTCGGTAATAGAGCTTGCCTTCAGGCAGAAGAGCATCGATCTCGGACGGATTCGCCGTTTCGGCGTTTTTCGATTCTGCAGAGCTGACCTTGGCCGTGGCCTTACGCGCCTTCGCCGGCGCCTTCCTCGTTGCTTTCTTGCGGACCGCGGCCTTCTTAGCCGATCTCTTCGTGCGGCGAGCCCCGGCCTTCGTCATCGATGCTCCCGATCTTTTGTCGGCCGACTCGTTCATGAGGGCCTATGGGCGGATAAAAACCGATGTGGGAACGCCGACTAGGGCTGCTCCTCGCTCCCGGTCTCATCATGCTCCGACTCGTTCAGCAAGTTTTTTAGCACGAGACTCGGCTTGAAGGTGAGGACCTTACGCTCCTCGAGCAGAATTTCTTGTCCCGTCTGCGGATTGCGTCCCTTTCTGGCGTTTTTGTGACGCACCACAAAATTTCCAAAACCAGAGATTTTAACCTTCTCGCCTTCGGACAGTGTGTCCTTGATGATTTCAAAGACTTTCTCTACGAGTTCGGCCGCTTCTTTCTTTGAGAAGCCGACCCGCTCATAGATCTGTTCGACGATCTCTGCCTTGGTCATACCACCTCCAGCCAGGCGTGCGGAAAGGGAAATCCCTCTTTGGATTCGATATGTTACACACTTCCCAGGCGTCGCGATAGCACTTTTCTACGCATCCGTCTGGCCCCTGTCGGGAACCTCCAACGGCGCGCAACCACCCGGAGGGCGGTTTGCCGGGACTACGCGGCGCCCGTACTCGCACGAGCCAGTGTGGCGATTTCCTCAAAGGCCTTCGGCTGGTCGAGGGCCATCTGGGCCAAAACTTTCCGATCAATTTCGACGCCGGCCTTATTGAGCCCGTCCATCAGGCGGCTGTACGACAACCCGTGTTCACGGGCCGCCGCATTAATCCGAGCAATCCACAGCGCCCGGAACTCTCGCTTTCGCTGCTTTCGGCCGCGATATGCGTAGAGGTCAGCTTTCTCAACGGCTTCGACCGCAACACTATGGAGCTTGCTTCGGCCGCCGTAAAAGCCTTTAGCCCTCTTCATTACGGCCTTGCGGCGTTTTTGCGCCGGCACGCCTCGTTTAACTCTAGACATCGTTTTCCTTCCTTGCCGCGATGCTTCGACGGCACTCAGGGATCAAAGTGAATACAGGCCCGATCCGCAGAGGAGATCAGAGATAAGGGAGCAAGCGCTCCAATCGGGGAACGTCTTCGGCTGCCACTTCTCCCGGGCGTCGAAGCTGACGCTTTCTCTTGGTCGTCTTCGTCGTCAGGATATGGTTCTTATTGGCTCGATTGCGCTTAATCTTGCCCGAGGCCGTTCTGGAGAAGCGCTTTGCGCTCCCTCTATGTGATTTCATTTTCGGCATCTTCATCGACTCCGTTGATTAATTGGACAACGAGTGTTCGGCGGCTCAAAAGAACGGTTCAATCTTCTCGCCTTCACGACCCGCTGGGCGGACCCTTTGTAAAACGACTACTCAGCGGCCTGCGGTGCCTCCCTGGCAGATTCCGTCTCCTCGGGACCACCCGCGACCGCTTCCTGTGTGCCCTCAGCGGGGCTCGCCTCTGCGTTTGAAGCGTCATCGGTTTCTTCGTTTCGTTTGGCTTCAGCGATGGCTTCGCGCTCACCGATAACAATCATCGAGAGAAAGCGACCTTCCATTCGCGGCGGATTCTCCATCTTGGCAATGGGCCCGAGCTGCTTCATCACTTCCTGAAGCTGTTCCCGGCCACGACTGGTATGCACCATTTCGCGTCCTCGGAACATGACTGTGATCTTGACCTTGTCCCCCTCCATCAAGAAGCGACGAGCATTGTTGAGCTTGAAGTTCAGATCATGCTGATCAGTACCCGGCCGAAGCTTGACTTCCTTGAGCGTCGCCGAGTGTGACTGCTTGCTCGACTTCTTTTTCTTTTGCTCATATTTGTACTTGCCGTAGTCCATGATTCGGCACACGGGAGGACGCGAGTTCGCGGCGACTTCGACCAAGTCGAGACCTTCCTCTCGCGCCAAGACCAGAGCGTCCTCTGGGGTCATCACGCCAAGCTGCTCGCTATCCGCGCCAATGACCCGAATCTCTCTGACGCGAATCCGTTCGTTGATGCGCGTGGTGTCTTTCTCAGGCGCAACGACCCTAAATTTTGACCGACCTCTGCCAGGAATGGAGCCTTCCTCCCGGAGCGGCGGGGCCATCCCCCTCCCGCTCCCTGTGCCGCCCGAAGCTTAGTCGAACGGTCTCAACCTTCGATCCGCGGAAGACTCCGCCAATCGGGAGACGAGGACGTCCATCGCCATCGCCTCCATCTGCTGTTTTGATTTTCGGATCCGCGGAGACACGGTTCCCTGCTGCTCTTCTTGCTCCCCGACTACCAGCGTCAGGGGAATCTTCATCTTCTCGGCCTCCCGGATTTTGAAGCCGAGGGTTTCGCTCCGATGATCCACTTCAACCCGTAGCCCGCGGGAGAGTAGCGCCTCTGCGACCTGATCCGCATAGGTGCTGAGCCGGTCCGAAATCGGCAGGACCGCCACTTGGGTGGGGGAGAGCCAAAAAGGGAAATCCCCGCCGGTATGCTCGATGTAGATCCCGATAAATCGCTCAATTGACCCCAAAACCGCTCTGTGGAGCATAGCGGGTTGGTGGAGTTCGCCGTCGCGCCCCACGTAGCGAAGGCTAAAACGTCCCGGCATCGCCATGTCGATCTGGACCGTCCCGAGCGTCCAAGCCCGTCCGAGCACGTCCCGAAAGTCCGCCTCGACCTTCGGAGCGTAAAATGCGGCCTCCCCCTCCTTGATTCGGCAGGGGAATCCGGCCCTCTCGACCGCCTCGATCAGAGCTCTCTCGGCGATATCCCAATCCCCCGGCTCGCCGAGGAATTCTTCGGGTCGGGTCG
>JAQWNI010000209.1 GCA_029268645.1 Myxococcota bacterium | reverse complement strand
ACACGGACATGATGTCCTCGTGAAGAGAAATTCCCCAGACCTCGCCCTGATCGTCGTAGTGGACAGGTGCTTGCCTGCGCATCCACGCGTAGTGTTCGAGGGGCCGTTCGACGTAGAAGCTGCCCTCGAGCAGGCGGATTTCAGGGCGGTTCGGGTGTTCAGCGCGCGGCATCGGAGACCTCTTGCAGTGATTCAGCCAGCCCCAACTTTACTTTCTTCGGGCCAAAGGGTTGATGGGTTGCGAGATCAGCGGGTGAATGACTAGTTCGCGTTGTCCGGCCAAACTTGGCCTTCCCGGAGCCGATGCTTCTGAACCTTCCCCAGAGCATTTCGGGGGAGCTCGTCGACACAGTAGAGGGCACGGGGTGATTTGTAGGAAGCTAGGTGCTGAGAAAGAAAGCCCTTCGTCTCCTGAAGCTCAATCTTTCTTGAGCAAACCAAGTAGGCCTCGACTTGTTCGCCCCATTCTGAAGAAGGGGCTCCGACAACAGCCGCTTCTGAGACATCGGGGTGGAGGCACAGGGCATCTTCCACTTCACGGGGGTACACATTGTAGCCGCCACTGATAATCAATTCCTTCGCCCGGCCGACGATGCGTAGGTAGCCGGCCTCGTCGACTTCGCCTAGGTCTCCGGTTCGAAACCACAGGTCCTCTGTAAAAGCCTGCTGATTCGCCTCGGGTCTTTCCCAGTATCCACTGAAGACGTTTGGTCCTTGGACTTCGATCTCTGAGGGCTGCCCATGGAGTCGGACTTTCACGCCGGGAAGCGGGACACCGACGGTCCCGGGGCGCCGCTCGGCATCGACCGGATTTGAGATCAACATGGCCGTTTCCGTCATGCCGTAGCGTTCGACGATGCGTTGGCCGGTGATCACTTCGAACCGTTTGTGAAGTTCAGCGGGAAGCGCAGCGGATCCGGAAACACAGAGGCGAAGTGTTGCGAGTTCCGATACGCGGGGATCTTCGACAAGCCGATGATACATCGTGGGAACCCCAAAGAATAAACTGGCCTGGTGTGCCCCGATGGCGTCGAAAATTGCACGAGGCTCGAACTTGGGCAGAAGAATGGCGGAGCCACCCGCATGAAGGGTTCCGTGGAGTCCGACGCCGAGTCCGTGCATATGGAAAAGGGGCAGGGCGAGAACCAGACGGTCTTCCGGCGACCATCGCCAAGCCACTCGCAAGGCTTCAAGGCTGGCAAGCAAATTCGCGTGGGTGAGCACAGCACCTTTGGGACGGCCTGTCGTGCCGGATGTGTATCCGATCAACGCCGGGGCATCGGATGGCACCCGATCGAGCTCGGAGGCCCGGGCGTCGGAGATCTCCACCTCGGGATTCATCAGAATGACCGATGCATCGGTCTGGGAGATGAAACCGGCCCGCTCTTCATCGTCGACGATCGCTGCTCGGGGCCGCGCATCGTGAACGACATGGGCGATTTCCCCAGCCCGGTACGCCACATTGGTCGGGACAACGACCAACCCGAGTCGGAGGCTTGCGACGTGAGCGACGGCGAGATCGAAGCTGGCCTGGGCTGAGATGAGGATCCGATCTCCTCGGCGAAGCCCGAGGCCGGCGAAGCGGCCGGCGATGGTTCGAGACGCCGCATCGAGTTCGGCCCAGCTCATGGCGCGACCACTGGGATCAATGAGGCACGTCTGGTCGGCCTGATGCAGGAAGTGATTGGCCCAAACCCGCGGAGGCGTGTTCAGCCCTCTCGCCGTCGGGTCGTAGGGGCCGGTCTCATCCGGTCTGTGGTGCAGAATTGACGTTTTGAGTGGCTGCCCGGCGCTCATCCCATTCTCTCCATTGCCCTCGGGGGCGAAAGGATATCCTGGCTTGGCCGAATCGGAAGCACCCGATCCTGAGAACGAGCACCCTATCTCATAGACCGGATCCACCCCCCTCGGGGAGTATGTCTCGATCCAGACAGATCCATGGGGGAGAGCCAGAGAGGTGCCGGCGTGAATTTGAAAGGGTTTTTCTTGTCGCTTCATTCCGCTGTGCTATTCACCTCACATAACGGCGTTACATTTGTATCACGCCGTTAGCCTCGCCGCTCCACCCTCGCTTTCTGCTCGGAAGGCGAAGGGGGGCAGGCTCCGAATTTTTTGTGCCGATTCTGACTCAGGAGAATGGTTGCGCGATGACGCCTGCAAGCGCCGCTGAAAAAAGGCGACAGCAGAATCGTGCCGACGCTCGTCGAACGATTCTTGATGCCGCGGAGCTCTTGCTCCCGGAGGTCGGACACGATGGCTTCTCGATTCGGCGGTTGGTCGCTCGCTGTGGCTATTCCGCGCCGACCATCTACCACTACTTCGGGGATAAAGCGGGGTTGATCGAGGCCCTCCTCGAGGAGCGGCTGCTTGCCGAGTTGATCGAGACCCAGCAGGCCGTGCCGTGTTACGAAGACCCGCTGGATGAAGCCCGCTCCCGTTTCCGGGCTTTCGTGCGCTGGGGTGTGGACCGACCCAACCAGTATCGGCTTCTCACGCTCCCCCGAGATGAGGATGCCCCGCCGTTGCCCTCAAGCGAGCAGGCCCTCGCCCTCTTGCAGTCGCCCTATCAGCGTCTTGTCGAAGTGGGCCGTCTGCCGGAGCAAGATGTCGAAGCACTGGGGCAAGCGGTTTGGGCTTGTCTACACGGCTTGATCGCGCTTCCGGCGATCCGTCCCGATGTGCAATGGGCTCCCGAGCTGGTCGAGAGAAGCATCGATGCCTTGTTGAGCGGCTGGCTTGCGAATCCGATGTCGTCGAATGCCCAGGCCGATTCCCATCCAAGCCTGCGAGCCGTTGAGCCCGCCCAGTCCCCGACTCCTATCCAACGCGCCCATTCCCAGGAAAAAAAATGACTTCACGATTACGATTGATGACATCTTCTTCCACGATGCCCAGGGCTGTCATTGCACTGCTTGCGACGGTGGCGATTTCTTGGCTGGGTTGCGAATCATCGGAAACCTCCGCACCGGACGTTTCCGAAGCGCCTCGGGTGGTGGTCGAATCCGTTCGGCTACTGGACGTGATCGATCAGGTCGAGGCGACCGGCCAATTGGTCGCGGAGGCGGAAGCGGTGGTGGCCTCTCAAGTGTCGGGTCAGGTGACCGCCATCTTGGTCGAGGAGGGCGAAGCCGTCGAAGCGGGGCAGGTTCTTCTGGAAATCGACCCTGAGCGCCGGGAGCTGGAAATGGCCGACGCCGAAGCGCACCTCGAGGAAGCGCGAGCCCTCGTGGCCGATGCCCATCGGGAGGTTCGTCGAATCAAGGGTCTGCATGATCGCGCGGCGGCCTCCCAAGCCAAGCTTGAGGATGCGCAGACTCAGAAGACGCTCGCTCTCTCGCGGGAGACGGGCGCCGAGGCTCGCGTCGGATTGGCGAGGCGGGCATTGAGAGATGCAACGATTCGAGCGCCTTTTGCGGGCCGTGTAGCGCGCAGGCATGCCAATGTAGGTGAATTCTTGAGCACGGGTATTCCGCTCTTCAAACTGGTCGCTCTAGACCCCATCGAGGTCGAGTTTGCTGTGTCAGAAGTGGACTCTTCTCGGATTGCAATTGGCAACCAGGTGCAGATTCAGGTTGCCCCATACCCCGACGAGTCATTTCTGGCAACGGTGACAGTTGTTTCGCCGACCATCGATTCATCGACTCGAACACTGCGGGTGAAAGCGGAGCTGCCGAATGCTGATTTGAGACTTCGGCCCGGATTGTTTGCCCATGTGAATGTGGGTGTAGACGAGCGTGAAGGTGTCGTCATGGTCAGCGAGTCCGCCATTCTTCAGCGGGCGGGCGGGTCGATAATTTATCGTGTCGTTGCCGACCGAGTCGAGCGCTTGCCGGTCGAGTCCGGAATTCAGGTCGGAGAGTGGGTCGAGATCAAGGGCGGCGTGTTGAGCCCGGGCGATCAAGTGGTCGTGCGTGGGCAGGTTGACCTAGTCGATGGCCTTTTGGTCGTGATCCGAACCCGGGATGGCCAGCCCGTCCCTGGGAGTGCTCAGCCCATTCCGCAAGTGGCCGCACCGGGGCCCGTGACCGAGCTTGCACCGGGAGCGGGACTTTGAGTCTCTCAGACCTATCGATTGATCGTCCCGTTCTCACATGGATGATGATGTTGGGCCTCATTATTTTTGGGGTCCTCGGATACAACCGTTTGGGCGTCGATCAATATCCGAATATGGAATTCCCCATCGTCACGGTCACGTCGATCTTGGACGGGGCAGCACCAGAAGGGATGGAAGAGGACGTCACTGACGTCCTGGAAGAGGGGCTCAACTCGATTGCCGGAGTTCGGAAGATTTCCTCCACAAGTTATCGAGGCACCAGTGTCATCGTGGTTGAGTTCGAGTTGGGGAGCAATCTTGAAATCGCCCTTCAGGATGTCCGGGACAAGGTGGCCCAGATTAGAGGAGAGCTGCCCATCGGTTTGGAGCCTCCGGTCGTGGGTAATTTCAATGTTAACGACCAGCCAGTTTTGTGGATCCCAATTCAGATCGATGGAACGGCTTCTTTCGGCACAGAAGTCTTGAAGCGGCAAATTAATCCAAAAATTGAAACGATTCCCGGCGTCGCGGGCCTAGAACTCTTCGGTGAACTTGATCGCAATATTCGGATCTGGCTGGACGGTGATGCGCTGAGGGCACGTCAACTCTCGGCAGTCGATGTGCTGAATGCTTTGCGTCGCCAGCATGTCGAAATGCCGGCGGGAGAGGTCGAAAGTTCAGTGATCGAGTGGTCAGTGACGACCGCCGCTGAGTTCGAGACAATCGAAGACCTTGAGGGCATGGTGGTCGCCTATTCCGAAGGGGCACCCATTCGCTTGCGTGATGTCGCTCGGGTTGAGGATGGTGAAGCCGACATCGAAACCATCGCTCGTTATGACGCAGAGCCCACCGTTGGCATCGGAGTTGTCAAGCAAAGCGGAGGCAACTCCGTAGGAATCGTTGACGAAGTCTTGGAGCGGTTGCCAGCCATTCAGGCCATCTTGCCACCGGGCATCACAATCGAGGATCCATCCGGCTTTATCGACTTTTCTAAAGGGGTTCGGGAAGCCGTAGCCGAAAGCGAATTTGCCCTGATGTTCGGGGCTCTACTTGCGGTCTTGACCGTTTTTATTTTCCTGAGGCGAACCCGTCCTACCTTGATCATCGCATTAGCCATTCCGGTTTCTTTGATCGCAACCTTCGGTCTGGTATGGATTTTTGGCTTCACCTTGAACGTTATGACACTGCTGGGGATGACTCTGGCAGTGGGGGTCGTGATCGACGATGCCATCGTGGTGCTCGAGAATATCGAGCGCCATCGGGACGAAGGCGAGGATGCTCGAACGGCTGCGAGAAGAGGAACGCGCGAAATTGCCTTCGCGGCCACGTCCGCCACGATTTCGGTGGCGGCGGTTTTTTTGCCGGTCGCCTTTGTGGATGGATTGGTCGGTAGCTTTCTCGGCGAGTTTGGCCTAGTGGTGGCGGGGAGCGTGATGATTTCGCTTTTCGTGGCCTTGACGCTGACTCCGATGCTAGCGGCCCGAATCCCGCCGGCCTCACCCCGTGCTGAGGGCAGTATCTACGATCGGCTGGAAAAGGGCTTTGCAGCGTTGGAGAGAGGCTATCGCTCGGCCCTTCAACTCACTTTTGATCATCGGTATATCACGGTGGCCGCGACCCTCGGATCCCTTGGGCTCGCGTATTTTTTTGCCACTCAGTTGGATGCAGAGTTTATCCCGCCCTCGGACGAAGGGATTTTCTACGCTCGGGGTGAGGCCATGGCGGGAACGGCTCTCGATCAGAGCCTGGGTTATTTGCAGCGGGATGAGGCTTGGTTTCTCAATCAACCCGAGGTGGAGGGTATTTTCTCTGCTGCAGGTTCGGGAGGAGGCTTTACTCCCCCTAAAGCGAATACCTTCATGATGTTCGGAACGCTCTCATTGCGAGCGGAACGCGACCGAAGTGTGATGGAGATCATCTCCGAGGCTCGATCCGCCCTCGGAGAAATTCCAGGCCGCAAGCTCAGAGTTTTTAATCCCGCCGAATCGTTGATGGGCCGGGGTGGAGGCTTCGAGATGGAGCTTCGAGGCAACGTTTCACTCACGGAGCTGGACAGAATCTCCGATGCTTTTGTGGCCGGGCTGGCGGCGAAAGAAGGCTTTGTCGATCTCGACAAGAGCCTCAAAATGGGCCAGCCGGAATTGCGGGTGACGCCGGACCGCGAGAAAGCCGCGGCCATGGGGGTCGATGCTCGCTCCATTGCCGAGGCCATTCGACTGATGGTTGGCGGCATGGATGTTGGCGTTTTTAAAGAAGACGGCCGAAGAGTCGATATTCGGATGCGCCTTGAAGAAGAGCTGCGTTCGAATCCATCGGCGATCGATTCTCTCTACGTTCGCAATCGGAGCGGGCAGCCGGTTGCGCTTCGGAACTTGGTGTCTGTAGAGAAGGGGGCAGCGCCTTCGGAGATTACTCGGACCGCGCGCCAGAGGAGCGTGGCCATTAGCGCGAACCTCCAGGGCAAACGCTTGGGGGATGCGATTAAAGATGCAGAGGAGGTCGCCGCCGCTATTTTGCCTCCCGAAATTACGCTTGCCCCGATTGGTCAGGCCGAGTCCATGGCGGAAGGTATCCAGCAATTCGGCTTGGCCATGTTGCTTGGAATCATCGTTGTTTATATGGTTCTTGCCGCTCAGTTTGAGAGCCTGATACACCCCTTGACGGTGATGATGGCCTTGCCCCTGTCCATGGTGGGTGCTCTCGGTGGACTTCTCCTCTTTGATCAGAGCCTCAACATGTTCAGCATGATCGGCATTCTCCTGCTTTTTGGCCTGGTCACTAAAAATTCAATCCTGCTGGTCGATTACGCGAACCAACTTCGGGCAGACGGCATGGACAAAGTGGATGCGATGAAAACCGCCGCGCCGATTCGAATGCGACCCGTTTTAATGACCGCGATCTCCATGATCTTCGGTGTATTGCCTGCGGCAGTGGGGATCGGGCCCGGGGCCGAGAGCCGCGCCCCTATGGCGATCGCGACAGCGGCGGGCATGTTTTCGTCGACTCTTCTGACGCTATTAGTGGTGCCGCTTTTCTATCTCTTGCTCGATGATGCAGCCGAGTGGACCAAGAAAAGCTTGGGCCGACTGCTGGGTCGTTCTGATTCCAATATGGCGCCCGTTGCCGACCGCTAGTCGACCTTGCGAGGTCGTTAGCTGGACGCTTCCATGCCGTCGTCGAGTCCTTCGGCTTTCGCGGCCTCTTTTAGCTCGGCGAGGGAGGACCGGAGGTCGTCCATGAGGTCCCAAAGATCGGGAAGAAGTTCTCGGCATGCGACCAAGCCGAAGTCGAGGTTGCCGTTGTAGCTTTGGACGGTGATGTTGAGCCCGACACCATCGTTGATGGCAGATACCGGATAGCTGGCGACGAGCTTAGACCTCACCCCGTAGATCGGGAACTGTGGTCCAGGGACGTTTGAAATGACCACGTTGAAGGGAACGTCCATCCAGTTCGACACGGTAGCCCTCGCGGCCACTCTCCCTGCCCGAGCGGCGACGGCAGGAGGTGTGAATTGGGCAAAGTCGGAAAGAAGCGTTGCGGGCAAAGCCTGGTGTTGCTCTTTGGCGATTTTCATTGACCCGTGAATGCATTGAAGTCGCTGGGCTGGATCCGAGACGTGGGTATGGAGTGAAGTGGTCATTGCAGAAACTTGATTGCCGAAGCTCCCTCGCTGATCCTCGGTTCGGATCGATACAGGCACCATGGCGATCAGCGGATCGGGCGGTAGTTCCTGGCGATCCTCCAGGTAACGCCGAAGACCTCCGGCGCACACAGCCAAGATCACATCGTTCACCGTGACCTTCTGAGCTTTCTTGATTTCCTTGACATCATCGAGGGAGAGAGAACCAAACGCGAAGCGACGATGTGGCGTGATGGTCTGATTGAACTGCAATCGAGGCGCGACTGTCGAAGCTTCGGAAAGCATGGGATCTGGCTGTCGGCGAAGAGCAGTATTGATCAGGGTACTTCCGGGTAGTTCTCCAAAACCGAGCGAGCGCGAGAGAGCGGGCAGATGCCGTATGGCCTGTCGTCCAACCCGCAGGGCTTTTCGGGGGGCCCCGGTCACGGCCCAGAGGCCGCGCGTCATCATTTCCAGTTGCGTCGGGACGGGTTCAGGGCGCCAGGGGCGCCGGGGTGGGTCAACTTGCCGGGGTTCCGGTGTGATGTCGAGAAGCAGGGTGAGGATCTCTGCGCCGGACACACCGTCTATGGCACAGTGGTGAATTTTAGTGAGCTGGGCCATGTAGCCGTGCTCAAGTCCCTCGATTACGTAGAGCTCCCAAAGAGGGCGACTTCGGTCAAGGGGGCGCGCCACGATGCGGGCGACCTGCTCAGCGAGTTGGCGGGCATCGCCCGGGGGCGGCAAGCCGATGTGACGCACGTGGAAATCCAGATCAAAATCTGGATCTTCGATCCAATAAGGGTGATCGAGTCCAAGAGGCACCTCGACCAGTCGTCGTCGGAAGGGTGGGAGAAGGTGCATGCGCTGTCGGAGCAGCTCCTTGACATCTTCGAAAGTGGCTGGCGTGGACGCGGAAGATGGGTCGAAGATGGCAAGGCCGGAAACGTGTCCATACGTAGTGGACGTTTCCATGTTGAGAAAACTTGTGTCAAGTCCGGTGAGTTGTTCCATCAGTGATTGCCTCTCGGGGGGGGTGGAGGTCTCACGGTTAAACGCCTGTCGCGGAGAAAACGCTGGGGCAACCTGCGCAGTCCGCGTGCGGCCGCGCAAGGTATAGCAGTTTCCTTTGTGGGTCAGGTCAAAGTTCCCATCGACCAGGGCTAAGGCTGCTGGAGTGCTCCTGGGCGGTCTGAGTCTGCGGGCATCGACGCGGTTTTGGTCCCGTATTTTCCACGATTTGAATCCAGGATGATCAGTCGCACCGAGCTGGCTGGGTTTTGAGAAATGGTGCATGCTGCGACGCCAATCAGCGACAAAGGTTCCGGCGAGGATGAAGCCGCTCCCTAATCAGGTTTTTGGCTGCTCCCAGCACAAACAAGAAGAATCACGGACCCCATTTTTCGTCGAGGTCTTGCCGCAAAGCAGCAATCTAACCGAGGATTGGCGATGCATCGTCTTCTCGTTTCGTTAAGCAAACCCACGTCAGCTCTGATTGTCGAGGAGCGTTCCTCAGCAAATCGTGATGAGGTGAATGCGGCGATGGCGTGTTGTCGGGCCGTTCTTCACGGACGTTCCGGTCGCTTGGCCCTTGAAGGGCGAGCCGGAATTCATTTTATGGTTTGGGTCTATGCCGCCTGGAGCGAAGGCCTGAGCGTCCTTCCGATCGATGCAGGGTGGCCTGCGGAACGGAAGGCCTCGTTGCTTCGTTGGGCTGATGCCGGCCAGATCGACTGCGAGATGCCTCTTCCGAATGGGACGGAACGAAGGGACCCCATCCTGCCCTGGGATGAAACCGCAGAGGCGATGGTTCTTTTTACCTCTGGGACTTCGGGGGACCCGAAAGGGCTACGGGTCTCAGCTCAGAGCCTTTTGGCGGATCTCGATGTCGTGCAGACTCCGCATGCCGCGTCGGTTTTTTGGGCTTCCGTCGGCTACTCGCAATCCGCCTACGCTCTTGTGACCTACGCCCTCGGCCACACGGTCTTATGCGTGGATCGAGACACATGGCTCGATGGCTCTCGGATGAAAGATTTGGCTCGAAGATCAGGAATTGAGCGGGTTTTTTGCACGCCCTCCTATGCTCGCGAATCCCTTTGGCTGAAAGACCCCAAAATTCATGTTGGGCTTTACGGAGAGCAGGCAGACGACGCACTCTTGACCCGTTCAACATGGACGGACTGCTACGGGCAGACCGAAGCTCCGAGTCTGTGGTTCGCCATGCGACGAGGCGAGGGCGATTGGGTGGCGGAACCTAAAGCCGACCTGGCGATTCTCGATGCCGAGGGCCGCCAAATCGAGGGTTTTGGGATCGTGGGAAGGTTGGTGGTTCGCAATCGACACTTTCTCGCCACGTCTTATCTGGATGGCGAGCCCCTGGCGGACCCTTACGACACGGGCGACCGAGCTGAATGGACGGGTCCAGGCCGCTTTAAGTTGCGCGGGCGGGTCGACCATATGGTCAAGCTTCGGGGCTTTCGCGTCGAGCTCGAAGGTGTTGAGGCGGCTCTTCGCGCGATTCCTGAGGTCGGCGCAGCGGCCGTGCGGCTATATGAGCAAAGTCTTGTGGCCTATGTGGTGCCCCGAGACGTCAAGCTAGCGGGAATCAAGAGATCGCTCCGGCTCAAATTGCCCGACCATGAAATCCCCACCCGCTGGGTGCGACTCGATGAATTGCCCTTGAACCAGAATCACAAGGTCGATCGACGATCTCTCCCGGACCCAACCGGGGGGACCGCTTATCGAGCCCCTCAAACCGCGGAGGAAGTTGAGCTTTGCGATCATTGGTCAGCGGTGTTGGAGGTGGCTCAAGTGGGGCTCGATGACGATTTTTTTGACCTCGGCGGACATTCGCTGTTGGCCCTGCGACTCTCTCGACTCACGGGTTATGGAGTCGGCGCGATTTTATCGCGCCCGACACCCGCTCGGCTTCTGAGCGTCCCTCCGGTTTTGGTTCGTAGGGACTCCGACGAGGAGTGGTCTGGTGACTTTCGGATCGCGGGATTTGCCGAATCGGTTCGATCGCACTTGCCGTTTCCCATGGAGCCCCGAGTCCATCCCATCTGGTTCGCGATCTCGGTGGAGATGATCCGGTGGGTCAGTCCCAAGGAGACCAGAGCGTGGCTCGGAATTTCGACCGCCGAACTGATCCTGCCCGGTGACGCCGCGAAGGCCGCCGGCCGCTTGAGTCGACTCTTTGCGCGGCACCCGATTCTGACTGCTCGAATCGATCGGTCGGGAGCGTTGGACTTCGCCGCTTCGGTTCCCCTGAACGAACATATACTGAAGGGTCCAAGAGGCTTGGCGGGGCTCAAACGAAAGATGTGCGGCCTCTATGACCGGCCTCTTGCCCTGGCGGTTGTCGAGGATCTTCAGGTCAAGCTGATCATTCATCATGCAATTTTCGACAATCGAACTCTCCAGGTGATTTCAGAAGACTGGAAACGCCTTTGCGAAAATGACGTTTTGTTACCTCCGACGAACCCTAGAGTTTTCCAGTCTCTGCTCTGCGCGAAGCCGCTTCAATTTCAGGGCGCGACTGGATTTACGTCTCGAGAAGTCGAGTTTGCACAGGTTTTAGGTCCGCCGATTGCAGAAAAAGATGTGTGGTCTTCAGTGGTCAGTCCGGTTGTGAATCAACTCGTTGCCCACTACGGAAATCACCAAGAATGCTGTTATTTTATGTTGGTTCGCGACCGACGTTTTGACGACGAGCGTCTTGAAATCGCAGACGTATGTGGGCCCCTGACCGCGGATCAAGTCTATCGGGTGCGTGAAGGGAAGATCGAACGCACCGCGGAGGTGGGCATCCGCGGGGCCGGGGCGGTTTGGATCAATATCATTCAAGGAGAGCTGCCCGAAGAGTCAGAATCCTTTCGTTGGCGCCGATCCGGGCCCCTGACTGTGTTCGTCCAGTTGGGTCCCGAGCGGACCTTGTGGACTGCGCCGGTTGTTTGTCTGCCGAAAGGCCACGATCCCTTGCCCCCGATCAGAACACGCTGGACTCATCCCCGGCGATCCTTGGCCGCTCGGTTACGCCGATACCTGATTTCTTGATTCGACCATTGGGCTGAGGCTCCGGATCGCGGGGGCCTTTGCGTTAAACGGTTGGCCCGCCTGATGGTGGCGTCTCACCTCTCGATCATGCGCTCGGTGAAGTCCCAGGCGACCAGCGTATCGGGTGTGATCACAATCGCGGTTTCCGTGTCGAGGCGTTGCAGCAGTGTCTGGGCGAGTTGGGGGGCGGTTCCCGCAATGTAGCGGTCGATCAGGCGCCGGAGCACTTCCTCCCCGCGGCTTGGATCCAGCGTAGCGCTGCCTTGGCCGCGGACGCCTCGGTACGGAATTGTTTCCAGTGAGACCTCAAAGGCGCAGCGACCGTCTTGCGCGATGAGTCGTGCCGCACTCGATTGACTCTGGGTGGCGCACCACAGGCGGCCGTCTTCGGGGAGGTACCAGAGGGAGGCCAAGACGGGGTTTCCCGACAGCCCGTTGCAAGCGATGCGGAGAGGCACACGGACTTCCTCGAAAAATTGTGTGATCTGCTGTTGAGACCAAGGGCCCTTGATGGTCACAGGTATTCAACTCCGTAAAACAGCATAGGGGTGAGGGGTTTTTGCTTCGGGTCAGGCGCTGCGATGAGCGGTCACCTTCCAGCCCCGGTTGCGGCGCGATATGGTTGATCGAGTATGACGTGGCGCCGTGGCGCTGTCATGCCATCGAGCAGCGAGCGGTTGAAGACTTTCATCGCCTTCCGAGGCGGATAGGCTTTCCGGTGTGCGGTTTGTGCCAAGCCGCGGGCCGGTCCTTCAAAGTGACCCCCTGATCCTAACAACAGAATGGATGACAACCAGATGATCAAATCACCCTTCCCGTTGCTTCTCAGCTTCTTCGCCACACTCCTTCTGATCGCGGGAGGCTGTGCGCATCACAAGAAGCCTCTCGACCCGATTCCTGTCCAACCCGTCGAGGCCAAAGAGGGCCAACGCCTCGCCGTGGAGGATCTGGTCGTGGTCGTGGACACCTCGGGCTCGCTCGATGAAAAGGGTGGGTATCCGCAAGCCAAGCAGGTCATCGAAGGGTTTGTCGCGGCGTTGCCTGACGACGAATATGACGTGGGTCTCATTATTTTCGGCGGTCCCGAGACCCAAAGTGCCTCCATGGCTCCTTTTGATCGGGATAGCCTGGCGATGACGGCTGAATGGATTCCGTATGGAGGAGGCCTCACCCCGATCGAGGACGCTATTGGCCAAGCGACCGAGCAAGTGGGCGAGGGACCCGCCGCCATCGTGTTGTTCTCGGACGGCGTCGCCACGCGAGCCACGAAGAAAGTGGGTCCGGCAGGCACAGTCGCGGTGGCGGAGGCTGCTGTTGCGGAGCGCGCGACCCCGCTCTGCTTCTATACGGTCCGCATCGGGGACGAGGAGGGCGGTCAAGTCCTGCTCGAGCAACTCGCTGAGGTGGGCGGCTGTGGCCGATCCATGGCAGGCGCCAGCTGGACGGATGGCTCCGTTTTGGAAAACGATGTCCAGGCGATGATGTTCGAGACTGTGGCGGTGCCCCTAACGGGTCCCCTCGACACGGACCAGGATGGCATTCTCGACTCGAGTGACCAATGTCCCGGAACACCCAAGGGAGCAGACGCTGATGAGCGCGGTTGCTGGACCCTCAGTGGTTCGAGTTTTGCGACGGGGAGCGCCAAATTGAAGCCCACTGCGCTCGCCGAACTGAAGGCTGCAGCGGAAGTCCTAGAGGCTAACCCCGCGATCAAGATTCGTGTGGAAGGCCATACGGATTCGACGGGCAGTGCCGCCATCAACGACCGCCTCTCCGGGCAGCGGGCGGATGCGGTTCGCGAACAGCTGATTCAGGACGGGGTCAGCGCGGACCGGATTCAGGCCCAAGGCTTTGGCTCCAGCCGCCCGGTTGGGAGTAATGCGACCGCGGCTGGTCGGGCCGCCAATCGCCGGGTCGATATCGCGATCCTCCGCTAGGAATCCGCGGGAGGGCGGCATCACGCCGCCCTCCCGGTTCCGTCCCGGGGGGCTTGGCCCGTCACCTGGCCGGAGGGGCCGGGCGATGGATCAGAAGGCAGCAGCGGGTCCGTACCGCTTGGTGCGTGTTCCTCTGTCCGCCGGCCGCCGGGTGGCTGACCCGTGGTTGGGCGTCAAGCTTGTCGGAATGGCGCCTGCCACGCTCGGAGAGCCCAACCCCTCGAAGTGTGCAAAGAAAGAACTATCCTCTTTCGGCTAACAATTGGGCGCGGCCAAGCGCCTAGCTGGCGTGGTGCCTTCAGGTTTTTCGCTTTCGTTCCCGCCCAGCCTTTTAAGGAGCCCATCCCGTGTCCAGAGCCTTCCTCGCCGTCCTCTCGGCCCTCGTGCTGGCATCTTTCTCAGCAGTGGGCGGCTGCTCGGATGGAGAATCGGGTGGGTCGGGAGAAAATCCGAGCACGGTTCTGGCCACCCTGAGCTATCAGGGGGCACCCGTCGAAGACAGCTGGATCGACATCTGCTCTGGCTTGGGGTTCAGTCCTGAAGAGCAGCTTTGCACAACTTCTTATGTGGCCAACGCCGGCCTGACCGATGAACAGGGGCAGGCGATTGTGAAAGGCCTGCCGCCGGGTGCCAGTGAATTGTGCGTCAGCACTGAGTACACAATCCCAGTTCGAGTTTGCTTGCAGCAGATAGGAGTTCCTCTCGATCCGAATTTGCGTTGTCAGTCGGACGCAGACTGCCAAGGCTTCCCCACCCGATGCGCTTGTCGGCCTAACCAGCCTGATTGTGGCGTCAACGACACTACGGATTGCTCAACGGACTTGGACTGTCCTGTTCCAGGCAGTTTTTGCTCGGGAACATGTGGCGGCAAAAAGGACAACAACTATTTCTTTCGGGCAGTTGGCTTCTGTAGCTCAAGCTGGGAAGGAACCTGCTCCGGAAAGCTTTGCTCAACCGGGCTTTGCGAAGACACGTTGGAACCCTGCACCCTTGAGGCGGGCTGCGGCCAAGGCATTGAATGCCTCTTTTCCGGATGTGCGGACACTTCTGATTGCGCGCTCGGAGACACCTGCGAAGCATCGAAATGCGCCAGCTCTATTGATTGTGCCATTGGGCAAACCTGCGATTTGCCGCCGAACCTTCAGAAGGTCTGCTCGTCAAACGGCGTGCCCTGTGAAAGCCAACAGCAGTGCCCCAACCCCGAAACAGACAGCTGTGGTGCTCCCCTCAGCGTCTGCTCCATCAGCGGGGACTCGTGCTCGCCGAATGAGCCCTGCACGGGCGGGAACTGCTCTGTCAACAGCGATGTTCCGTGTTCAACCAACGGAGAATGCGCAAATCTAGCCTTTGCCTGCTCGATCAGCTCGACGCCTTGCATTGATGACTCGGATTGTCCATCGAATGAGGCCTGCGGTCCGCAGACCTGCACGCAAGAAACGTGTGTGAACGCACTTCCCGGCGACCCCTGCTACTCGATTCCGTTGAACTGTCCGACCTATTGCCTCACCAATCCGGACCAGTTGTGTGTCACTGCAGCGGACTGCGGCTTGGTCTGTCGGTACTCACGGGACCCCTGCGAGACTGACGACAATTGTAGTCAAAAAGCGTGCACCCTCACCCGAGTCGCCTGCACGGGACAGGGCGCTGGGCAGTGTTCGGCGCAAAATTTGTGCAGCGAAACGGGCCAGGTCTGCACCCAAGACGAGGATTGTCCCCTTAAGGAATGTTCGCAAACCGGAGCCCCATGTGTCGACGCAACTGACTGCGCAGACGAGGGAAAATTCTGTTCAAACACTGGAAGAGCGTGCGAGGAGACTACGGATTGTACCGGAGATGGAGAATGCGAGGCTCAAACCTGTGACCCGACCCAGACGTGTAATCGGGATCTATGCAGACTTAATCGGTGCATCGTCAATCCAGATGAGACCTGTACCCAGCTTTCAGACGAGCAGTGCCTCGTTTCGACTGAAGCGACGTCGCTTTGTGGAGATCCGCTGCCGTCGGATGTCAATCTCGCAAACTAGACTCGGTGAGTCGATAAAGGCCTCGCAACGAATCGTTCGGTGTGCTTGTTGAGCCTCGATTTAGTGAAGTGCGTCGCCTTTGAGCGAGCGATTCGGGATCGATCCTAAGACTCTCGGCTACGGCTTTCGGCGCTTGCGCGCGAGGTAGGCCAAGGCCAGCACGGCCGTCCCCAGTGAGAGCCCGGCGGAGGGCTCGGGGGCCGCGACCCATGCGGCGAGATCCGCCGTCACGGACCCTGTGACCGGGTCACCTGGGTTGAGTCCGACGCTGGTGAAATCCACTTCGGTGTTGACCACCGCTCCGACGGGGAAGAAAAAGAGCGGATCGATGTTTAAGAACAGCAACTGCGAAGCAATGCTGTCTCGGGTCGGGATGGGTTCCGGTGTATTGGCCGCAATATCTTCTCCGTTGATCGTTATATTCAGAATGTATCCAGCGGGGATCTCTGCCAGGCCAATGAGCCGGAGGGCGTACATGTCGGTGCCGAACTCTGCACTGGGACCAAAGAGCGAACCAATCCCCTGCAGCGGCGCAGAGTCAGAAAAGCTGAAGTTATTGACCGTGAATGTGCTGCCGGGCACGACGCCTTGAGGCATGGGGTCGGTGTAAGTCGTTGTGAAATCGGCGGTGATGCTCCCCTCGATCTCAAGGCAGTTCTTCGGCGGTAGCGTTGAACTTGCCGTTGGGGTGCCATTCGCAAAATCCGCCTCGACTTGAGTCGCCCGTCCGAGGATCCAGTTGCGTGTGTCGTTGACGGCGGCGGTTCGAGGGCCTGCAACCGGGCTGATCAGGGCGTTCATTCTGTCGATTTCGTTGAGTAATGCGGTCTCGTCCCAGACGGTGTTCTTGAGATCGAGGATCTGTGTGCGATACGCCTCGCGAATTTCGCTGATCTTCCATAGCCGGTTCGTGATGGCTGCATTGTCAAAATAAGTGCGGGCCACGCTGCCCCCGCCTGTCAGCGGATTGTCTCGCCCGAAGATATCATCCATGCTCCAGGGGATGAATTCGTAGCGTTGGCTGATTTTGTTCTCGTACATCCACCAGTTGTTGGCATTGCCAACATAGGAATCCCAGTCGCCAATCAGGCCGGCCATCGCCCAAGCTCGGATGAATTGATCGAGGTCGACGACCGCGCCGAGGGCCGCCAAGGCCGCAGCGTCATCCTCTATTTCCAAAGCGGTCTTGATCGCCTCGAGGTCGGTGCTGTCTTCGTTGTTCTTTTTTTCGATCACTGCAATCCAGTTCTCTCGGAAATCAGCGCTCGAACCTTCATAGAGGTTGCCCGTGGAATCTCCATAGTTGGCTTTCAAAAATGGAGCTTTGATGCTTTCAACGTGTGCATAGATCCCGTAGCTGACGTCATTGACCGTAACGTGAGAAAAATTGCAAAGCGGGGCTGACAAATCAGCCAGCCTGTGAAGGTCGTAGCCCAAGCATTGATCGAGGAGGGAGGGGTCTTGCTGCAGGTTGTTGAGGGTCATGCGATCGAGGCCGTAGACGCTCGATTCTCCGCCGAACTCGAAGAAGTCGATCTTGAAAGAAGGTTTGACTCTTGAAACTGATCCGAAGAAACCCTTCTTACGGATCCCAACCATGAAGAGGGTTGAGCCGTCGATCGTGACATCTGCCTCGTAAAAGTTGTAGGGGCTCGGGGCCGGAGCCTCGCCGCATTGTCCGCCGAAGGTTCCCATTAAAGATCTCTGCTCTCGCCGAAGGCTGTCGAAGTCCTCTGGGGCCATCGAGATGTTAATTTCGATCAGGCGATCCGGGTCGAAGGCGACCGCTCTCAGGTCTGTTTCATCGCACTGCGATGTCGGTGCGCCCCCCGTTCGGAGGGGTGTAAAATCCTGAACCTTGGTGCCGCTTGACCAGAGGTTGGGCTTTCCAAAGGTGCTGTAAGATTCACTGTCGTCATAGCAGCTGCTCCCGGGCAAAATAAATGCCGAGGGGTTTTCTTCGAGCTTAAAGATTTCCTCACTGTTGATCCCACCGCTGCCTCCAATGCCTTCGCCGGACGGGCCGTATCGGATTGTTCCCTCTGCGTCCTTGACGACCAGCCGCCAGTCGTCATTGTTAACCGCAAAAGAACTCGCAGTGATGTAGACGCCGCTGGCATTCGTGTCAGCTCGGACATTGACCCACCAATCTCCGTTTTGGGGGTCGTAACTCACGTCCTCCGGTTGATCTTCTGAGATCGTCAAGATGGTGCCCGGCAGAAGCTGCGTCCAAAGGCTGTTGTCCGTCAATGTCAGTGTCGACTCGAGGGCACCGTCGGAATACATTTCGAAGGTCCAACCGGTGAGGTCAAGGTTCGGTGCAGTGATGACCACCTCGAACCAATCTCCGCCGTTTCCGAGTACTCGTCCCAAGGTGATGTCCCCGGCCAGCCCGCCGTTTTCGTCGGCCGTGGCTGTGCCGCCCCCAAGGTATTTTCCGGATGACACCGCATTGTATTCGTTGAGGATTAGCGGGGCCTCAGCCGAGACAGAAGCCGGAAGCCACAGGGCTATCAGGGCCAGGATCCAGGGGATCAGCCGGGCTTGAGGGGAGTGTTCTCGGCATCTGGGGTGAGAGGCGGTATTCACGTCATCAATCCTCGAGTTCAGCGGGGGTCAAGTCGCAGAAGGCTCTTAGAGTTTGACGACTTCGCTCGCTAAACACAATGGAATGGATCGACCGCAGAGGCAGATGTCTGGGCTGCATGCCGTTCGAATTACAAGAAATGGGGAGAAGGCCAAAAGCATCTTCGTGGGCAAGGGTTTCCGTAGATCGTTGCTCGCCTTGAACGGGGTTGCCGAGGGGCAGAGGCTGGCTTGAGGCGAGAAATGAGTCGGGGGCCACCGGAAAGCTTCGTCCGGTGACCCCCGATGATAATCTGACCCCCCCAGTGGGGGCCTCTAGCCAAGCAGACCTACCACATGCCCTTGCCGGCCTTCTTCAGGTCCGAACCGGTCTTGTCCATGGCCTTGTCGGCACCGGCGGTGGCTTTGTCGGCACCCGAGCGTGTCTTGTCCCAGCTGTCCTTAGCGCCATCCTTGGTGTCCGTGGCCGCATCCCGAGCACCATCCTTGGTTTTGTTCCAGCTGTCGGTGGCTCCCGCCTTGGTATCCGATGCCGCTTTTTGTGCGTCGGACTTGGTCTTTCCCCAAGCGTCGACAGCTCCATCCTTGGTGTCACGGGCGGCGTCGGTGGCTCCGTCCTTCGTGTCGTTCCAGGAATCAACCGCCGCGGCCTTCGTGTCGTGTGCCGCCTTGTGAGCGTCAGCCTTGGTGTCCGATGCCGCTCGCGCGGCTCCATCCTTGGTTGAGTCCCAAGCCTTCTGGGAATTCTTACGCACGTCGGAGGCGGACTGATCGGCCTGAACGAAAGAGGCTCCGGCCAACAGGAGGCCGACGGAGAGGGGTAGGGCACAGAGTATCGAGGTTCTGACTGACATGGGGGAGAACTCCTTAGTTGAGAGAGCGCGCAGGTTAGCAGAGGGCAAGGGGTCCGTGATTCAGTGATTTTGCGGACCCGTACCGGACGGACCGAAAACCTTACGGACTCAAGGCCGGCCGCCTCAGGCGGGATTTTGGCTGAAGAATTCTCTTAACTTTGACGGTTCTGGCCTTTCGCGGGTTCAGGCCTTGCCCACCGCTGCGGCACGCCGCGCCGCGCCGCTGAGCATGACGAGAGTCCAGCCTCCGAAGATGAGATCAATGCCCACGAGGAGGCCAAGGACCCACTCGGCGGCACTGGGCCACTGCGCCCAGATCAGAAGGCCAAGCCCCAAGGTCACTAGGCCTGAGACAATCATCCAGCCGGAGCCGCCTTGTCCGCGAATCCGGGCCGATGCGATGAGCTTGAAAACGCCTTCGGCCACGAAGGTGAGGGCGAGAATGAGTGTCAGCGTTAGCTCTCCCTCCAATGGGTAGAGGAGCAGTAGCCCGCCGCCCACAATGAAGACAGCGCCGACCAAGATATCCATCACGAATCCCTGCCATCGAGCCGGCCGGAAAGCGTGGACAAGATGGGCGCAGCCAGCCAAGAAGATGAGAACCCCGATCAACGTTTCAATCGCAAAGGTCGCGACGTTCGGGACCGCAACTGCGAGGACGCCGAGAACAACGAAGACGATTCCGAGCGTGGTGAGTCCTTTGCTGTGTTCGGCAATCGTTTCTGGTGAGAGGGTCGGGATCGGCATTTCCGGCATGGCGAGTCTCTCCTTCGGGTTCGGCGGGCGGTTCCAGCCCCGGGTTGAGTGGTTGCTTCATGCGTTAGCCAGGCCCCCTACTCTTGACGCATTGAGAAACGGTCTGCGTTTCGAATAGAGGGGCTTGGATCGATTCGACGATGATCGCATAAAGATGTGTTCTCTGCGAAACAGAGAGGGACCATCGGTCTTTGGTACTGGGTGCTGAGGGCCACGCAGGCTTTCTGCCCTCATTCTGATTCATCCCGGGTCTCGCCCGCGTTTTAATTCTCCATCAAGCGGGTGGCTTGGGGTGATGCCTCCGGCAGGCGGGAGCGTACGGCCAACGGAAAAACCAAAAGGGCGTAAAGCCCGACGGTCAGCAGTTGCCCGGACATGGAAGCCGCATAGGGGCGTCCATCCCCGATTAGAGCAGAAAGTGCGCACAGGCCCGCGAGATAGACGAACCACCAAACTCCGCCTGGAGCGTTTACGCGACGACCACGGGCAGCTTCGGCTATGGCGAAAATGACAGCAGGCAGGAGAATCGCAAGGGTCGCAAGCCGGAGTGTTGTCCAGCCGCTCCAGAAGATGGCCCAACTTGTCACCACAAAGCTAGCCATGCACCAAAGGCCGCTTGCCGGGAGTCGGTAGGGTCGATGTCGGTTTGGCCATTGGCGCCGGAGTGCCCACAAGCTGATGGGTCCCATGGATAACGCAATGACAAGGGTGGTCGTCAGAAAGTTGACCACGCCTTCCCATCCCGCAGGCAATCTGAGGATGAGGACTCCGACCACCAAACTGCTGAGCAGGGCCACCGAGGGCACAGCGGCTCGGTTAGTCTTCCCGAATATGGCTGGCAGGAGTCCGCAGCGAGCCAACATCCAGTTGACCCGAGCCGCTGCGCCCATATTGGTCATTGAAGTGGCGCTAGGCGAGACCGCGGAATCGACCAGTAACAGGGTCACGACCCACCCGAGACCCAGCCCAGATGCGATGGCCACGAGAGGGCCCCCGTGGTCGACGAGGAGCAGGCCCTCCCAACCGCCTTGAACGGCCGAGGGGGGGGTCGCTACCAAAAACGCCAGCTGCAAGAGAAGGTAGATGCCGAGGGAAATTCCAAGCCCCAAGCCCATCGCAAGCGGAACGTTTCGCTGAGGATTCCGGGCTTCTCCGGCCAAGTCCATGGCCGTTCTGAATCCGAGAAGGCTAAAGAGGATTCCGCCGGCGCTGACCGCCTTGAGAACACCGCCTGTTTCAGTGACGTGTTCAGGGAGAAAGGGGGACAGGTTTTCTTGATGGAAGGCGTAGACCATGAGGATCACTGAGGTGGCCACCGGAATCAGCAGCTTCCAAAGCGTGAGTCCATCAATCCAGCGAGCAAGCCATTCCACGCCGGCCAAGTTGATCCACGCAAAAAGAACCAGAAGCAGGACCGCGATACCCGTGCCTGAGAGCGTCAGCATCTGAACTCCTGCTTGATGATGAGTCAAGAACGGAAGCCGATCGCTGAGATATTCCATGGTCGCCATGACTTCGATGGCGGGGAGGCTGACGTAGGCTACCCACGCCGCCCATCCGCCGACAAAACCTGCAAGCCGGCCATGGGTCATCAGTGGGATCTGGGCCAAGGACCCGGAAGTGCTGATCATGGCTCCGAGCTCGGCAAACACCATCGCGAGGCCGAAGGCCAGTAGCCCGCCCAACAACCAGCTCAGGAGGCTGGCGGGGCCAGCCATTTTGGCTGCAAAGTAGGGCGCGAAGAGCCAACCCGAGCCAATGGTGCTTGTGATGACCGCCATGACCAGGCTGTAGAGACCGAGACTTCGCTTCAGAGTGGAACTATGATCGGAGGACTGTGGCAAAGAAGAGCCTTTAGAGAGTGGCGGGCAATGGATTGGACTTTCTAATGGTTTAGCCAGTGATAGCCAATCGACACGGGGTCGTCATTCGTAGCCTCAGGAAATAGGGGGGCATGAAGTCCGCTGGGTGGCGACCTTTGATGGATGTTCAAATGCGGATTATCTAAGCTGGTATCGGATGGCAAATTGGTCTCGGAAATCGTTGACAACCTCCGACGGCGTGCGGCTCAGCCTTCTGGAATCGGGCAAGGGGCCCGCGCTTCTCCTTCTGCCGGGTTGGTCGCAGAGTGCGGCCATGTTTCGCCATCAACTCGACGGGCTGGCGGATTCCCACCGCGTCATTGCACTCGATTGGCGTGGTCATGGAGAATCAGAAAAAGTTGTTTTTGGCTACCGGCTTTCCAGGTTCGCCATGGATTTACAAGAAGTCCTGCGCGGGTGTGATCTTGAGTCTGTTGCAGTGCTGGGGCATTCGATGGGCAATGCAGTGCTCTGGTGCCATTGGGAAATGTTTGGCCGGGATCGAGTGAATCGGCTGATTATCGCGGAACAGCCGCCCGCGTTGCTTTCGAGGCCTGAGTGGACTGATCTGGAAAAAGAACTGGCAGGGTGTCTGTGTGATGCGGACGAGCTGATGCAGAATTGCGCCGCGATCAGGGGGCCAGATGGGGCTGGGTTTCGGTCGGAATTTGTCTCCGGGATGCTGACGGAAAGGGTCTCTCGGGAGGACCGCTCTTTCATCGTTGGGGAAAACTTGCTCGTGCCCTCCACCGCTGCGGCGCATCTTCTGTTCGAGACCTCGGTGGCGGATTGGCGGGATGTGATTCGTCGCATCGACTTGCCCACTCTGATTTGTGCCGGCGAAGCCAGCGTGGTGCCCTTTGCCTCTCAGCGTTGGATTCGAGACCAGATCGCCGGGGCGCGCTTGGAGGCTTTTTCCGCGGAAGAAGGTGGCTCCCACTTTATGTTTTGGGAAGCGCCGGGTCACTTTAATCGTGTCGTTGGGGAGTTCTTAGAAGGAGCGCTACCTCCGCGCGATCCATAAAACATCAGGAGCCCAAAATTGAAGCAACATCATCCGATTGAAGCCTCGCCCTTGCATGCGCGACGCGAGCGCGTTTTCTTGGTGTTGGCGGGCTTGTTTCTGGGCACGCTTGCGATGCTCAATATTCTTGGGCTGCTTCGCTTTATCTATCTCGGCGAGATGGCAACTTCGAGTTTTGGGACTCTCACCTTTGCGGTGGCGGTTGGTGTTCTCCCTTACCCCGTTACGTTTTTGTGTACTGACCTGATCTGCGAGCTCTACGGTCAGGCGAGAGCGAACGCAGTCGTTTGGACCGGTGTCTTGCTGAATGTCTGGGTGATTTTTATTCTCTGGCTCGGGGGAGTGCTTCCGGGGTTTGAGACAATCGATCCTGCCAGCAGCCTTCCGGCTGTCGATGAAGCCGGACGACTTCCGGTCTTTTTCGAAGTGCGACGCTTTGCTTTTGGCGCTGTGATCGCATCGATGATTGCGTATATCACTGCGCAATTTACAGACGTTTTTATGTTCCACTTTTGGAAGCGCTTGACGCGAGGCAAGCACCTATGGCTGCGGAACAACGGTTCGACCCTGGTGAGCCAGCTGGTGGACAGCACGGCGGTGATCTTGATCACTTGGTGGATCGGAGGGTTCGAAGCGATCTTGAACGACGATTCGTCTCTTGTTGCCCAACTCGGCGCGTTGATTTTTACGGGTTACATGTTCAAGTTTGTGTTTGCCCTACTGGATACGCTGCCGTTTTATTGGCTCACAGGCAAACTGGGGCGTTGGCTTGAAATTGACCCCAATGCCGAGCATGAAGGCTGATCCGTCCGGTCGCTCTGGTGCTCTAGGGCGGGGGGCCTAGGCGCTCTGTTGTCGTCCCATCCATCCGAGTCCAGCCAAGCCCAGTCCAAGCAGGAGGGCCGTGGTCGGTTCGGGAACTGCGTTGACGGTGACGGGTCCGAGGCCCAGAAAGCCGTTTCCATCGCCTTCGGCAAAGTCAGCGATCACGAGTTCGATGTTGGCCTCTCCGTTGAGCGCGGCCGGCAGGCCGAAGCTGGCGAGGTTGGCCTGATCGCCGGATGTGGTCGTCCAGCCCACGTTGTTGAGCGCAGCCGGGCGGTACCAAGTATTGCTGATGGCCGAGACTCGGTAGAAAAAGTCCATGCTCGTTACATGCTTGTCAGCGTCTGAATCGAGAAGAGCATCGATTGAAATCGTTAAATCGCTGAGGCCCGTTCCATCGAGAACGATGTAAACGAGCGCATCATTTCCGAAGTCGGTCGTTTCAACGGTACCGTCCTTGTCAATTTCGACGGTGGCGCTGCCGGTCCGGGGGTCGTTCCAATCATCCCCTCCGCCTTTGAGGTCAAGCCAGGTGACCTGGCCATTCTCGGCGTTGAGGTTCTGCTCGCCGTCCTTGATGGCGTTGCCAATGTACCCCTGAAGGCTGGCGCTGCCCGATTCCGAACCGCTACCGGCCAGCCACGTGTAGGCGTTGACTGGGCTTGCCGGGCCTGAGGGAAAGTTCCATTCGGCAACTGTGGCGGCTTCTGCGGCGGAGCCGAACCACAGAGCGGCCAGGACCACGAAGAGAAAGCCGATGCCTAGGCTTCGCGCTCTCTGGGCCGTCGACCTTACATGAATGGGAGTCCGTCGATCTTGAGTTCTCGGCATGCTTCCTGATCCCCGCTTTGTATTGGAGCTGTTGGCGCGGAGAAGTGGTCGCAAAGCTCCTGAAATGTCAGCGACGGCATATAAAGTGGGCCACTCGGGGATTCTCGTAAGAAAGAGACGCCTGCCCCAGGGGAAGTCCGTTAGGAGATCGGTCGATCGGTTCATTTTCTCAGGAACCAGCCGGCAGTCCGCTTCCCCCTGTGGAGCTTTCGGGAAGGTCTGTCGGGGTGTACGGGTCGTTCGGACCCCCGATTCGCTCAAGGGTCATGGCGAAGCCGCGATCGGGGCGTTGCCAGACCATGGAGCCCTCTTCGGTCAGGCGTCGCGTCACCGTCAAGCCTGGCATGCGAAAAGGAAACCAATGCCAAGGGATCTGGATCGAAGGCACTAGGCGGGAAATGAGGGTCATGACCAGGGGACGCAAGGAGTAGGTTGTTCCCTTGCCATAAGTGACTGCAAGATGAATGGGCGTCGTATAGTCAAAGACCAAGACGGCGTGGATATCGTTTTCCGCGGTGCCGTCGGCCACGGTCCCGCCACCCATGTCAATGATTCGATGGCCGCACTGTTCGATCCGCTCGACAGTGATAGAGGGGATCATTTTTGGGCACCGGTTGTCCTTCCCGCTTGACTTGGACCGCTTCCCAGATGCCCCGAAGGTCAGGTGCTCCCTCGACGAGTGCCTCGTCGCAGTCCGTCAGAACAGGCGGAGAAAAAGAGTTCTCGTAGCCGCCTGGCGGTGTGTCGGCCACCGGGATGTCATCGGCCCAAGCCAAAACCGAGGATGTAGGGGACGGAAGTTGCGTTGGATTTGCCGGTTGCTCGCATGAAAGCGTCTACAGGGTGCCGCAGACGAGCGCGGTTCGAGACGGTCTCATCGGGGGTGATTCTAAAGATGGTCAGCCCGGAGAGGTAGATAGTCCCGATCTGTCAGAAGCTTTATGAGACAATGCTCGACATGAGAATTCAGGCTCTTTCGCTCTCGCTCATTTTGGTGTTGTTTTTCTCGCTGCTGAATTGTTCTGATTCGAATACCGGGTCGAGTGACAACGGCGGCGGTTTGCTGGGCGACCCAGAGGCTCCGGTCGCATCCGGCTGCCCCGATGCGGAGAATCCCTGTTGCGCCGATCCGGCGACGGATGTTTCGCTCAACGCCTGCTTCGCCAGTGTCAACCAGCAGACCCTGGAGCCGGGGTTTGCGCCGGCTCAAGCCGGTGTCTTGGTGCATGGTTGGGATGGAACCGAGGCGGCGGGAACGCCTTGGATTCCCGGGCAACAACAAGGCCCGACGAAGCGCTGGTCCAGCTCCTATATCAACCGGTTGAATGTTTCTTCGGGGGCGCCCAATCCCGACGATCCGCAAGGCCAGAATGCCCCTCCGACAATTAGCATTTACAGCATTTTTTCTGGCGGCATCATTCTGTCCCCAGCGGATACGACAATTTCGTGCGCTTTTGCGCAAGATGCGGGGACGGATTCGCGTCCGTCTGATAAGCCCGAATATCCCGATGGATGCGGTCCGAAGGTCAGTGGAGAAGGGGGTTGGTGCGCCGACTGCCAGTTCTCTAATGCCTCGGAGAGTTGCGCCTATTCGCTGATCGTCGGCGGGGAATCCAACGGACTATGTACGATTAGGACGCCGAATCTGAGCGCCATGCTGAAGACTCAGTTGGTTTACACGGAGCTTGCCTCGGGCTGGCCCAGGCTAGAAATGGCCTATAACGAAGTCGTCGCTGAGCCGCTGGTTCCGGATTCGACGGATACGGTTGTCGCTTTTTATACACCCGTCGGCACGGACCCGAGAGCACGAGCTTGTCCAGATTATACGGATCGACCAGAAATCCAGGGGACTCAGTCGGTGTGCTGCCCCATTGACCCTTACACTCGACAACGAACAGAAGACCCGTGCCTCGAAAATACCGCGCCGGACCAAAGGGTGACCTGCGATGAAATGCAGGCGCTCTCCGAGCAGGTGGGGGTCGATGTCCCTCTGCTCTGGTTTAACCCGACGGACCTCGAACAGCCCTTTGCCGAGGCGTGCGCGAACTGGTCAGAGTGCCAAGCGGAGAGTGCACCCTGCCAAGCGCTGGTTGGCTCTTGAGCTAGGTGAACTTCCCACCCAAAGGGGAATGTTCTTCCTGAAAGTGGCGCTCGCCGGCGGTGCCCTGGCTAGCCAAACCAGCGGATGAAGGCACCGATCAACGCGCCGAGGGTCAAGATCACTTGCGCCGCGAAGGTGATCATGAAGCCCAGTGTGCGCTGGCTCGGTTCGGCCACGTAGCCTCTGGAATACAGGGCTCGACCCAGAATGAAAAGCAGGCCGAGGCCGCCTGCGATCGGCTGGCTGACGTAAATCGCAAAGAGCCAAATGGCCGGAACGAACACAACAAGTTGTTCAAGCGTATTTTGTTGAACACGCAGCCTGCGTTCAAAAATGGGGTGTCCGGTTGTGGCGGGCGCGTCCACTTCATATTTGGCTCGGGCCGCGCCGGCAGATCCAGCGAAAATCATGTACTCGATCAAGGCCAGCAGTACCACGATGGCGACGAATTCCATTGAACGTCTCCTCGATTAGCTCTTGGTTTGGGCTGCGTGTAGGTCGCGTGTGCTGAAAGCCTCGGCAGGCTACCCAACTTGCCCCCGCATCGCTGTTCTCCATGAGATTCCTTCAGCAGCGGGGCCAGCCGGTGGCAACGGACGATGAGCTGGAATCAAGGCAGGGGCCGCCTGCGTGGTCAGGGGCCCGTTTGGCCTTTTTTGGGTAGGCCCCCCCCCGATTCGATACTGGTTCTTGAGGAAACGCTGAGAATCGGCTCAGGGTTTTTGGTTCACCGGCCGGTAAGGTGGGCACTGAAACGGGGAAAGGGATGGTTTAGGGGTGCGCCGGTGACGGACGAAATTGGGGTCAGCCGACCCCGATTTTTCGACGCATGGCCGGACATTCGTGTAGCGAGGTCCAAATCGAGAGGAACCGCTCCTCGCTGTCGTTTATAAGGAACCCCAGCCGCCCGGAAGCCGCCGCGAGGACCCTGTGCGGCCCGTCGGAGCGAAATTTCGTGCCTTCGACGGGCCGCACGCCACGGTCGCGGGCACTTTAGACCGCGCCAGTTCTGGGTAGGGTCCACAAGGGCGGATTCCCTCACGACCCAGTTCGTCAGCCCCTTGGGGCCAGCATGGGTAAGGAGTTGGCCGTGCCCAAGGCACAGCCCAACTGCCCCGGCAGGGATGGATGGGGATCGGTCCTCAGCTGTGGTGCCGTCTCGATTTCAGATCCTCTACGCTCCTAGCCTCATTGCAGTGGTTGAGATCTCGGCATCCTGAGGTGAATCCCGTATGCCGAGAAGGGGAGTCGAATATGAGAGCAGTTATTTTTCTGGTGTGGTCGTTCTTTTTTGCAGTCTTGATCGGTTGCGGGGATACGGCTGAGACGCCCTTTGTGAATGCCTTCAATGACTCTTACGACGTCTTCTTCGACCAGGTTTACCGTGGAGCTACGACCCGGGACTGCATCGAGTGGACGGGTGCGACCGCCCCTGGAACTTGCAACTGTCCAGATGGAGGTCAGATCGTAACCAGTTTTGACGGGACGGTGCCGGGTGTGCGCATTAGTGGGCTGCAAAATTGTCAGGTTGGCTCTCAGACCTTTAATGGCACGATCCGACAGGATGGCCAAGAATTTTCGGGTTACTCCTATCAGTTCGACAATTTTGCAGAGTGCGATTTCTATTCTGGAAATTCACCGATTGGGTGTATTGGTGAATTCGAAGTTCGCTGTGCTGGATTTCCCGACAACTGCGGCTATGAAGGCTACGACGACGACAATTGCTTCTACGGCTGTTCGGGCCCTGAGTGATTTGGGTATCCGGTTGGACAAACTTCTGGGGTCCTGGCTCAAGCGACTGCGTCGGCTCTGAGGAAATAAAACGTTCCTTCCAATTGGCCTTTTTACA
>JAQWNI010000208.1 GCA_029268645.1 Myxococcota bacterium | reverse complement strand
GGATGTACGGGAACGCCCTCGTACATGACCGTGGTGGATTTTCGTCGGAGGCCCTGCGCGACCGCATCGCGGATGCCGGGGCCAAAATGGTCGTGACCTCAGATGGCGGATATCGCAAAGGGCAAGCCTTTGGGCTTAAGGCCCATGTCGACGAAGCGCTCAAAGGAGGACGCCACCCCGTCGAACGCGTCCTCGTTGTGAAGAGGACCGGTCAAAAGGTCAAGATGAAGAAGGGCCGCGACATCTGGTACCACGAGGAAATGGCCGGGGCGAGCACTCACTGCCCGCCAGCCAAACTCGACGCCGAGCACCCCCTTTTCATTCTTTACACCAGCGGCACCACAGGCAAACCCAAGGGAATCCTGCATACAACGGGGGGCTACCTCACCCACGTCACCACCACGACTCGAGCCATCTTCGACCTGAAAGAGGACGACGTTTATTGGTGTACTGCAGATGTGGGTTGGATCACGGGGCATTCTTACGTGGTCTACGGCCCTCTTTCCTGTGGCGCCACCACGGTCATGTACGAGGGCGTTCCCGTACATCCCGGACCAGACCGCTGGTGGGAGTTGATCGCCAAATGGGGCGTCACAATCTTCTATACCGCCCCCACAGCCATTCGAACGTTCATCCGCTTGGGCGATGAGCACCCCGAGCGCCACGACCTTTCATCGCTTCGGCTGCTGGGCACCGTGGGCGAGCCGATCAACCCGGAAGCATGGATGTGGTACCACAACGTGATCGGCAAAAAGAAGTGTCCCATCGTGGACACTTGGTGGCAAACCGAAACCGGCGGCATCATGATCTCAGCCCTCCCTGGCGGTGTGAACACCAAGCCGGGCAGTGCCACCCTTCCCTTCCCAGGCATCCACGCCACGGTCCTCGATGAAGACGGTCAAGAGGTCAAGCCTCGAGAAGGCGGACTGTTGGCCGTGCGCCATCCGTGGCCAGGCATGCTCCGTGGCATTTGGGGGGACAAGAAGAGATATCGCGAGACGTACTGGGGCAAGTGGAAGAACACCTACTTCCCGGGTGATGGGGCCCACCGCGATCGCCAGGGCTACTTCTGGATTATGGGTCGGATCGATGACGTGATGAACATCTCAGGTCACCGGATCGGAACGATGGAGGTGGAAAGCGCGCTGGTTTCTCATCCCGACGTCGCTGAAGCCGCGGTCGTTGGTCGGCCGGACGAAATCACCGGCACGGCAATCGTTGCCTTCGTGACGCCAACCGGCAAAGCCAAGGCGGGCGCCTCTTTTCAGGGCGCCTTAAAAAAACACGTTACCAACGAAATCGGTGCGATCGCGCGACCGGCAGATATTCGCTTTACCACCGCACTCCCGAAGACCCGATCAGGTAAAATCATGCGACGCCTACTTCGCAACATTGCTTCAGGAGAGGAGCCGACCGGGGACACGAGCACCCTGGAAGACTTCAACGTCATCGCGACCCTGAAGGAGGGAGACGAATAACGCCTCGGCGGCCGCGAACCCGCAGGCCCGCGGCCCGCTCGGCGCAATCCTTCTGAACTCTTCAGCCCAATAAGGTGCGGAGAGCAAACGCGCCGTCCGCTCGACGCGTCACCTGAAGGACCCCCCCCAAAAGGGGCTGTTCGGCCTCGAGCTTCTCGCCCGTCAAGGTCTCGGCCAGTCTCCGGACCACACCTTTGTGGGCGACGACCACGACCGATTCCTCCGCCTGGCGAGCCATTAACCGCTGAAGTCCCCGATCAACCCGTGCGCGAAATGCGGCGCGAGGCTCCCCACCCGGGAAATCGAAAGCAGCGCCTTGCTGTTCCCAGTCGGCATGCAGGACGGGGTCCTGGGCCGCGATCTCCTGCCGGGTCAGGCCCTCCCAACGGCCGAAATCAATCTCTCGAAAGTCCGATTCCAAGAGCACGGGTCGACCGCGGGCGATAATCAGCGCCGTCTCCCAAGCTCGAGACTGAGTGCTGGAAATCATTCGATCGATTCCCGCCAGAGGCACTTGAGCGCGCGCCCGTCGGGCTTCTGCCCGTCCGGTTTCGGAGAGCGCCACATCGTTCGAGCCGTGAAATCGGATGCGGGATTCCCCCACCGTATCGCCATGGCGAACCAGTAGAAGCCGCGCGAGACCACTCATTGCGGCCCCGTTCTCTTTCCATGCGCCTGATGGTTCAACCTTGAACCCGACACCCAGCCCCCCTCAACGACGTCCGCCGCGACGCGCACTCCCTTTGATCAGATGAACACAGGTCAAATTCCGTCGGTTTCAAACAATCCAGACTGCTAGTATGCCGACCTCGGTCTGAATTCGCCGAGATTTGAAACGGAGACCGGGTGAGGGAATCGGTTTGACGGTGCGAGGGCTGTTCGGACTCGCCATGGTGGGCCTCATCGGGGCCGGTGCCTTCTGGGTGTGGCAACGCTTTGAAGGCCAGCCGCCGCAGATCGAGGCGCCGCAAAGCATTCTCCTCGGCGCCGAGCCGCAAACGATCAAGATTCGTATCGCCGATGAAGACTCAGGTCTGCGCCTCGCGAGCGTTCGTCTACTGGATCAAACTGGCTCCAAGACGCTCCTCGAAAACACCTATCCCGGGAGCCTCTCCCAGGGCGGGGCCCCTGGAACTCGTGTCCAAAGCCTCGATTGGGTTCTGGATGCGGAGCAGCTCGGCGTACCTGACGGACAAGCCACTTTGGTCATCGACACCCGGGACTGGTCCTGGCGGGATGGGTTTTCGGGGAATCGAACCGAGCGATCGATCCCTGTCACAGTCGACACCCAACCTCCATCGGTCCGTGTTGTGAGTGGCCTCACTTACGTCTACCGCGGCGGCTCCGGGGCCGCGGTCTACGAGGTCGATCCCGAAAGCCAACGCGACGGAGTGCAGGTCGGGGAAGCGTTTTTTCCGGGGTATCCCCATCCGGCCGGAGCAACGAACCGACGCATCGCCCTCTTCTCGATCCCGGTTGACGCCCAGCCGAAGGTTCCCGTACAGGTTGTGGCGGCCGATGCCGCGAGGAACCAAAAATCCGTTCGATTTCCGGCGCGAGTCTTGGAGCGGGTCTTTCGAAAAAGTGAGCTCCCTCTCTCGGATGCCTTCATCGACCAAGTGGCCGTCCCCCTCGCGGAGGGTGCCGACCTCAGTGCCTCCGATCCGGCTGAGACGTTCCAAGCCGTCAATGAAACGCTGAGGGCACGCAACGAAGCGACGATCCAAGAACGCCTCGAGGGGGGCAGCGAGCAACCGCTCTGGACCGGCGCCTTTCAGCAATGGCCCGGCTCGCAGGTCATGAGTCGGTTCGCCGAACACCGGACCTATGTCTACCGCGGTGAACCGATTTCCGAAGCGCGCCACTACGGTTTCGACTTGGCAGCGACCGCCCACGCACCCGTGACGGCAGCCGGAGCCGGGCGAGTCATCCTCGCAGAGGACCTCGGTCTCTACGGAAACTGCGTGATCATCGACCACGGACTTGGCCTTGCTTCTCTTTATGGTCATCTCTCTGCTCTCGATGTCGCGGTGGGAGACGATGTTGTCCAGGGTCAGCCGATCGGAAACTCCGGGGACACCGGCCTTGCAGCAGGCGATCACCTTCACTTCGCCTTCATCGTGGGCGAACGCTATGTGGACCCTCTGGAGTGGTGGGATCCAAAATGGGTCAGAAGTCACATCGGGGTTCGACTCGAACGTTGAAGCCGCTGACCCTATCGAACCCGGCACCGTTGAAGGGTCGGCTGATCCGCCGTTACAAGCGCTTTCTGGCGGACGTTGAATGGCCCAACGGCGAAGTGACCACCGTACATTGCCCTAATCCGGGCTCGATGAAAGGGACCGATCGGCCCGGCTCTGCGGTGCGTTGTTCCACAAGCCCAAACCCGAACCGCAAGCTTTCCCAAACGCTTGAGATGATTCGCGTGGGTCGAATCTGGGTGGGTCTCCATGCAGTCCGGGCCAACACTTTGATCGCCAAGGCGCTCGGTCAGGAAGCTCTGCCTTTTGTCAGGGGATACAGTCGCGTGCGCTCCGAGGTTCGAGTGGGTGAGCGCTCGCGCCTGGATTTTGCACTGGACCAGAACCCAAAAGACCCCCGACCGCTCTATATCGAAGTCAAGAGCGTGACCCTGGCCGAAGGCATCACCGCTCGTTTTCCGGATGCCGTCACTGAACGGGGTCGGCGCCATCTCGAAGAACTGACCACACTCCACTCGGCCGGTGCGCGCAGCATGCTGCTCTTTGTCGTCCAAAGAGGTGATTGCGAAGCAGTAGAACCCGCCGATGACATCGATCCCGCCTATGGGATCGCCCTGCGCCAAGCGGCGGCCGCCGGCGTGGAAACCCGGGCCGTTCGAGCCCGGGTGAACGCCCGCGGTCTACGCCTCGAAAAAGAACTTCCCGTCCGGATGCCGTAACGGCCGGGACGCTGACCGCTTGAGGCTGCTATCCATCCATCATGTCGTCCCGTAAATCTTTGCCCTCGCGCGCCAGCCTGCAGCGAATGCGGGCTCACCTGCTGGACTGGTACGACATTCACCAACGGGATCTACCTTGGCGTCACACCCACGACCCCTATGCGATCTGGCTGTCTGAAACCATGCTGCAGCAGACCCGGGTCGAAACCGTGATCCCGTACTGGGAACGGTTTCTGGAACACTTTCCCACGGTCAGCGCACTCGCCGAGGCCGAGGCCGAGGAGGTGTATGGCCTTTGGACTGGGCTCGGATACTACTCCCGGGCCCGCAATCTGTTGAAAGCCGCCGGACAGATCGTTTCGGACCACGAAGGAAAACTGCCCCCCGATGCAGAAAGCCTCCGAGGCCTCGCCGGCATTGGGCGGTACACGGCCGGGGCCGTCTCCTCGATCGCTTTTGGTCAGGAAGAGCCTTTGGTGGATGGCAACGTCATCCGCGTTTTGGCGCGGCGGTTTGAGATCCGAGCGGACGTCACTGAACGTTCGGTGATTGAACACTTCTGGGCCCTCGCAGCAGAACTTGTGCGCGGGCCTCGGCCGGGGGACTTGAACCAAGCCCTCATGGAACTGGGCGCAACCGTCTGTACCCCTCGCTCGCCTCAATGCAGCGAGTGCCCACTGAAGCGCAGTTGCCAAGGCCGGCGTGCAGGAGATCCGGAAGCCCTGCCTCAGAAAAAGAAAAAGGCTCGGGCACAAAAGGTCGATGCCGTCGCCGCTTGGATTACCCGAAAAAATCAGGCCCTCGTGGTGCAGCGGCCAGAGGGTGGTCTGCTCGGTGGACTCTGGGAGCTGCCCGGCGATGCCCTAGGACCAAAAGAATCTCATGAGGCTGCGCTGGTTCGCGGTCTGGCCGAACGGGTCGGCTTGACCGTGTCCCATGCGGAACATGTCGGCGAAGTCGAGCATCTCTTCACCCACCGGCGCCTGCGTCTTCAGGTCTATCGCTGTCCAGAAGTCCAAGGCCGAGTGCGCTTGGAGGGTTTTGTGGCCCATCGCTGGCTTTCTGGTCCAAAAATTGCCGCGCTGCCACAAGGTGGGCCCACTCGCAAAGCCCTTTCATTGCTGGGTGTGACATCGCACTCGTCTCCCCGTCAGCGGATGCGCGAAACATCCGAAGCGAGTTCACTGAAATGAGTCGGAAGAAAGGGCAGCGCCCGGATCAGGGGTCCCACCGCCAACCCCCGCCCCGCAGTTTTGCCGAGCATATGGAGACGTCGGAAGACCCACACCCGACCGAGCCGGTTGAAAAAAAGGAGCGCGAGCCCGCCACCCCCTCTCCATCCCAAAAGGGCCAATCCGAGAAGGCCCGCTCCACCGGAGCGCATCATGAGACCCTGCGATTTCCCAATCCCGACGACCCTCTCGTGGCCCGGCGAGACTCCGTTCGCCGCGGAACCATGCGGGATCTGATGAACGGACGAATCCGCCCCGACCACGACGTTGACCTCCACGGGTTAAACCTGATCAAGGCCGAGAAGGAAATCCGAAAAGAGGTGAAGCAGGCGGCCGGCCAAAGAGCCCGCTGCCTTCTGATCGTTACGGGAAGAGGGCGCCGCTCTCCAGGCGGCGAACCGATTCTACGCACCCACATTCCCGGATGGCTGTCTCAACCGCCTCTTCAGCAATACGTCGCCGCGTTTGCGCCGGCCACCCCCCAAGACGGGGGACGTGGCGCTGTCTATGTTCTGCTGCAACCCATTCAAACCTGATACAAGAAACGACGTGAGCCCGCGGGCTCAGATCGCAACCGCGACGACCTCGCCTTGACTCCCCCTTTCCGACCAGATAGAGAATCGATTGACTCTCGCCCCAGATCGCCGAAAGAAACGCATCGCCGAAATCGCTGCCGCCGCCGCTGAAGTCGGCGGCCGGGCTCTCTATGTCGGCGGCTGCGTTCGAGATCAAGCCATGGGACGTCCGATCCGAGATCTCGACGTGGAGCTTTTGGGCCTCTCCATAGAAGCCGCCCAAGCCCTGCTCGAAGGTTTCGGGACAACGTTCCGCATGGGACAGAGTTACACTGTTTTGAGACTTCGGGATCTCGATGTCGACTTCACCGCCGATGATCAGCACGGCCTCAATTTCGCAGCCGCTGGAGCGCGACGGGATCTCACCCTCAACAGCATGGCGATTGACCCCATCACCCATGAGTGGCTCGACCCCTTTGACGGTCGAGCCGACATCGCCGCGGGGAGACTACGGGCCACAGACCCAACCACCTTTGGCCGAGACCCCCTGCGCGCCATGCGGGTCGCGCGGTTCGCAGCGTGTCTGGAACTCGAACCCGATGAGGGCTTGCGCGGGCTGTGTGCCGAGCAGCCCTTAGAATCGGTCGCGGGGGAGCGTCTGTTCGCCGAATGGAGTCGGCTGCTCGCAGAAGCCCCCAGGCCCTCGGTGGGGCTGCAGGTGTTGAAGGACTGCGGCCAGCTGCGCAGCGCACCCGAGCTGGCAGCGCTGGTGGGGATTGAGCAAGACCCCACTTGGCATCCCGAGGGCGATGTCTGGACCCATACCCTTCGGGTGATCGACGTGGCCGCTCGCATCAAGCCCGGGACCCCCGACGACTTGGCCTTTATGTGGGCCGCCCTGGGCCACGACCTGGGGAAAGCCGAGTCGACCCGGCAAGAGGACGGGCGAGTGCACGCCCGCGGCCACGAGCAAACCGGGCGCCGCGCCTGTGAGGCCTGGTTGGAACGCCTTCGCGCCCCCGGTGCCTTGACCCGCTGCGTGGGCGCCTTGGTCGAGCATCACCTAGCCCCGGCCCTGCTGCCGCGACAAGGGGCAAGCCCCCGAGCTTACCGGCGCTTGGCCCGCAAACTCGACGAAGCGGGGACTTCGATGGCGTTGCTCGAACGGGTGGCCCGCGCCGATCACCTCGGCCGCACCACGCCGGAGGCTCAGGCGGGCCGCTTTGCCGAGGGAGAAATCTTCCTGGCCGAAGCCCAGAAGCTGCAGATCCGAGAGCGAGGCCCGGTGGACGTGGTCCTCGGGCGCGACGTGATCGCACGGGGCATCGCGCCGGGTCCGGAAGTGGGCCGAATCCTCGAAGCCTGCCGCGAAATTCAGGATACCGAAGGGGCCACGGAACCTGAAAAACTCCTCGACAGGGTGCTCGGACCCAGGGCTTCACCAGGCCAATGAGCGGCGGGTTGCCCACTTCTCGCCCCTTGGGGCATTTTGCCTCTAGGCAGGGCCGATTTCGGCACGCTAGGATGGCCGCGAAATCGGTCATCCATGGGGGGTGATCGCCGATCTTTCGATGCTTGGTCTCGAACCCCTGCGTTCGAGCCACGTGAAGTAAAAAAGGATGCACCCATGATTCGAACGATGCTTCTCGCTCTGATCCTCATCAGTGCCCCGCTGGCTGCTCTCGCTCAGGATGACACGAAAGGCAGTAACCCCGGCGCCGAACACAAACTCTCCATCGGAACCGGCATCGGCTTTGCGACGCCGATTGCCCATATCGGCAACAACGGCCAAACCGGTTTCGAATGGCAGCTCGATGTCATGTACCGCATCACCGATTCGATCGCGGTGGGCGCGTGGATGCAGGTGATTCCGGTCAACAATTTTGTCGGCTTCTCGCTTGCCGGTGAAGCCCGCTACCACTTTAACTTTCTGCAGAGCCGCAAGGGCTTTCTCGGCAAGCTCACCCCCTACGCGGGCGGCGGCATTGGGCTCTACCACGTGGGCGGTCGAACCGGGGCCTCTAGCTACGACGGCTTTCTCTTCACCTTTCCCGTCGGCATTGAGTTCGACCTCACCGAGCACATCGCCCTCACCAACGAAATGCGCTTCAACTTCATGGCTGGCGCCAACAAGGCCGGTTTGAGCGACACCTTCTACTACAGCTGGCAGATGCTGGGGGCGCGCTACCGCTTCTAGTTCGACCCGCTCGCAAAACAATGGGCCTCGGCCGGACGCTGGGTGGCGTCTCGCCGAGGCCCGTTTCTTTCCGGGGGCGGCGCGACCCCGTGAAACAGCCGCTACTCGATGTCGTCCCAGGCCTCACCGTAATGAAAGGTAATCTCCTGGCCGGGCTGAATGTTGCACACGGCATGGAGGTCCGGGCCGAGAAACTCTGAATTCGGTTTGGCGGCGTGGTTGAGAAACCGCAGGGCATTGCGCCCCTGGATGCCGATTTCGCGGTCATCGTCGTCGAGAACCCACAGCACGTGCATGCCGTCCTGCTCGGTGGGCTCGCCTTCAAAGGTGGCAATGTAGGCCCCTTTTCGAAATCGCTTGCGGGCGAACACACCGCGACCGTGAATGGGGCTCTCGCGCACTTCAACCGCTTCATCGATCGACGCCATCGGGTTTCCTCCAAACGGGTGGGCCCTCGGGCGGTAGCCCAAAAAGGAGCGCCCGGCGAGCCCGGCCGCGCACCGTCAAGCCCGAAGCCGATCCAAGACCGCGGCAAAGTCGGCAGCGTCCTGCGACCGCACATCGATTTCTTCAAACTGGATCCGCGCCGCATGCAGCATATGACGCGGGGCCCGAGCCGCTGTGTCCGAATCCGCATAGCGCCGATCCCCGAGCAGGGGATGACCGAGTTCTGCCAAGGTGGCCCGGATCTGATGCAGAAAACCGGTTTCGGGCCGGACCTCCACCAAGGTCGCGTCGTCGAAAAGCGCCTGCGTCACAACACTCTGACGCACCCAACGGGCGCCGCCTTTCTCGATTTCACTCGGGCGGGCGGTACGCACCCGGGCCGGTCGATGTTGGGCGACGATCAGCGGCACTTTCATCTCCAGGGCTCCGGCGCCCATGTGGGCCGTATCGAGGCGACCGGCCAGCAAAGCCCGGTAGGTCTTGGCGACGCTGTGACGAGCAAAGCCTTCGCGAAGCCGCTGCCATCCCGAAGCCGAAAGCCCGACCAGCTGGACCCCGGAAGTCTCAACATCTAGGCGGTGCACCACGCCACTTCGCAGCCCGCCCTCGCCCAGACCCTGAAGCTCTGGCCAGCGCTGGATTAAATGGCCAATCACGGTCTCGGATTCGTCGGCGCGAAGCGGATGGACGGGCAAGCCCGGGGGTTTGTCGACGGCCAGCCAGCCCTTTCCCTCGCCCAAAATGGCGGGGGCCGGACCCCGAGCGGGCAGCACCCGCTCATCCGCCGCCGAGCGGAAAGCCTCGACCTCCAGCCACCCCTGGGCGGGCAAGCTCCGACCCTTGTCGCGAAGGGCTAGGGGCTGGCCATCTAACCGGACCGCACCTCTCTCCAGCAATCTACGAACTTGCCCCCGGGACAACGAGAGCTCAGCGACCAGAAAAAGATCGAGGCGCTGGGCCGAATGAGACGACTCCAGCTGAATCCGACGGGGCGCCGGGGCGCCAAGAGGGGGGGAGGCCTGGTCTTCCATTCGTTTGGCGCTCCCTCAGTGCCCGGCAAAAGCCACAGTCTACCCAGCGAACGGCCCGAAAACCTCCCCAGGAGACGGCTCGACAGCGGCTTTGGGCGTCGGGTACCCTGCCGGGGCATCTTCCAGCCCCCGGCGCCTCCCTCATCGGTGGCCCCACACCCCTCTGGAAGATGTTTTTCCGGAGCCGATCGCGCCCCGATGGCACCGCAAACCCGTTAACGGGGTCAGGTCATTGCAATGAGTCAACCCGCAGCCAACCAACAAAACGTCGCCGTCATGGACACGACGCTCCGCGATGGCGAGCAAACCCCCGACGTCTCCTACACGCCGGCGGAAAAGCTCCAACTCGCCCGGCTTCTCCTGATGGATGTCGAGGTTGATCGCATCGAAATCGCCTCGACCCGAGTCTCGGAAGGCGAGCGAGCCGCCGCCAAGGCGATCACCGCCTGGGCTCGAAAGGCGCGGGTCATCAAACGCGTCGAAATGCTCGGTTACTGCGATGGCAAGGCCTCGGTGGACTGGATCGTCGGCGCGGGGGGCAAGGTGATGAACCTGCTCACCAAGGGCTCCGAAAAACATTGTCGATCCCAATTGGGACTGGCCCCGGAAGTTCATCGCGCCCGGATCGAAGAAACCCTCCGCTATGCCCGACGCAAACGACTCGATATCAACGTCTATCTCGAAGACTGGTCCCAGGGCGTCCGCGAGTCTTTTGACTATGTCTTCGCCCTGGTCGAAAGCCTCCGGGCGTTACGCGTGGCTCGGATTTATCTGCCCGACACCCTGGGCATCCTTTCTCCCGAAACAGTGACCCGCTACGTGGGCCTGATGACAGAAACCTGGCCCAACGTCGACTTCGAATACCACGGCCACAACGACTACGGGCTCGCCGCCGCCAACTGTCTCGCGGCGGTCAAAGCCGGTGCCCGGGGTGTGCATACCAGCGTCAATGGCATGGGTGAGCGGGCGGGCAACAGCAGTCTGGCCGAAGTCGTCGCCACCCTGCACGATCACAGCCTTTACCGAACCGGCGTCTCCGAGAAAAAGCTTTCGTCGATTTCCCGGCTGGTCTCGACGTTCAGTGGGAAAGAGGTCGCCGCCAATGCCCCGATCGTCGGAAGTGACGTCTTTACGCAAACCGCTGGTATCCATGCCGATGGAGACGCCAAGGGAGACCTCTACGCAACGCGACTCGCCCCCGCCCGTTTCGGCCGGTCACGCCGATACGCCCTGGGCAAGCTTTCTGGGCGGGCCTCTTTGGATCACAACCTCGACCGCCTGGGGATCGACCTTCCCGCCGCCGATCGAGAAGTGGTTCTTCGGCGAATCGTCGAACTTGGAGACAAAAAACACGTCGTCTCCCCCGAAGACCTGCCCTACATCATCGCCGACGTGCTCGCCCGGCCGGCGGAGCAAATGCTGCGCGTCACCGACTACCGGGTCACCGTCGCCAGCGGTGAGGCGCCCCAAGCCGAAGTGACCCTCAGCTACCAAGGCAACGTAGAAAAAGCGGAAGCCAGTGGCGACGGCGGCTACGACGCATTCATGAATGCGCTCAAAAAAGCAGCCAAACGCTTCCAACTCGATGTGCCCATGCTCGCCGACTACCGAGTGCGGATCCCTCCGGGCGGAAGGACGACTGCCTTGGTTGAAACCCATGTCTCTTGGCGGATCGAACAAGACGTTGCAGGCCGGAAAAAACCCCTCACCGAAACGTTCTCTACTCTTGGAGTCGATTCTGATCAACTGGGGGCCGCAGTCATCGCCACGGAAAAGATGCTGAACGCCGTAGCGGTTCGAAAAGGCGGGAAGGTCGGGAAGAAACCTGCTAAGGGGCGAGCACGCAGTGCTCAGTCGACCTCTACGAAAGGCCGCTCAGGATGAGGCCGGCGTGGCCCCTTGCGGGCGTCTTGGTGCTGACCCTCGCCCTCGGCCCCTTGGTTGGCTGTTCGACCCATCAGCAAAAAAAACTCGAAGCCCATTACGGTCCGAGCGAAAGCATTCTCGAGGTCGTCGCGACCCTACGGCGACATGTTCCTGACGACACTTATCGCTTTCCTCCAGCCACCGACTTCACCGGTCGCAACGTCTACCTCTCGGCGTTGCTGCGGCTGGAAAGCATTGAGCGAATACACGCCGATGCCCTGCGAACCGGCTACATGAGTGGGGTAATCGCTTTCTCAAAAGGGCGCGCCTTGGAGCGGATCCGGGGATACGACGTGGCTGCGATGCAATATCGAGAAGCCGCCCGACTCGACGAAGAGCTGGCCGCGGAAGCCCTCCGCAGTGCGAAAGTCTGCGACGAACTGTCCCAGGCGCGGCAAATGGGCCTGCAACCAGTCGACCCTCTGGCCCCCGATCCAGAGCCTCTTCTGATACCGGAGGCCTTGGACGCCGAATGGGTTGTGACCGTGATGGATCAGCGAACGGCCCTACTCTCGTTTGTTCTTGAGGAGAACCGCGATAATCATTATGAAGCCGTCGTTCGCGAAGAAATCGAGCGCGGAGAAGAGCTCCGCGCCTCGTGGTTCGAGCAACATCGCTACGATTTGACCAACGGTCAGGTTCGCGCCATCTCCGAGCTCCAGAGAGTTGTTTCGAGAAATGCAGCCAGCAAGGAATCTCTGCGCCACATGCTTCGACTCGCCGAACTGTATGACACCCTCGCCCACGAATACGTCGAAGCCGTGCCTCCAGTCAGCCTCGACTTTGACCCGGCCCGTTTTCAAGATCTCGTTGACCCGGCCGTTCATCTCTATGAATCGGTGGCGTCCAACGACGGCTCAACCGAAAAGCTCGAAGCCTCCCGTCGACTGGAAGCCTTCCTCGCCTTCACTTTGGTGGTGGACCGTGATCGATTTACCTTCTAATCCGAAGCCCTTTGCCGGCACGCTGCTCTGGCTTCTAATCGGGGCCTATATGGTTCTCGGCTGCAGCCATACCCGGGCAGGCCTCGCGCCCGATCTCCTGATGCCCATGCAAAGACAACCTGCATGGTTGCCTCTGCCCGTCGATCAAGCAGCCGCTCGCCTTGCGGCCTCGGCGTTGGTGACCAACCGGCCAGCCCTCGACAAGGCGGAGGCGCAAATCGACGCCATTCCCAGTTCGGATAAACCGGAAGATATGGATGCCCTCGCCCAGGATGTCGTCAATGCAACGCTTGATGACCCCCGGGCCTATCGCAAAGCGAGCGCATCCTTAACCCGCGGTTTTGGCACCGATCCTGGCCTGGAAGCCCGCCTCGATCAAGTCGTCGCCAACGACCCGCTCGCTTTAGCCAAACGTCGCAATCTCGACACCTGGGAACACCTTTGGGCACGCACCTTTAATGCGGCTTCAAAGCCGGTCGGCCAAGCCATCTTCAGCGGCTTCACTCTCGCCCCCATGACGATTGCGACCAGCACCGCCCATTACCTCGCCAGTTTTTCCAACGACGAACCACTCTCGACCACCGATCGCCAAGCCCTAGTGCTGCATCGGGAATACCTCGCCCGGCACCCCGATGCGCCGGATGCCGAAAAAATCCAAGGCAAAGTCGATCGGGCCGAGAAAAAGCTCACCCGAACCATGCAACGTCGGCGAATCCGCGCCGCCGAAATGGCGCTGGATTCGGGGAACCCAAAGATCGCAGTCCTCGAAGCCAAACGCGCGCTTTTTTGGGGACCCCACGAGGACGCAGAAACGCTCCGCAAGATGGCCGAGGAAGATGTTCAACAAATTCGTGACCTCCATCAGGCCAGCTTGGCCGCCCCTCACGAACTAACCCGGGCCGATCGGCAGGATCATGCCTTAGCGGTCGAGCTCCTGAACACTTCCTCAACCGGAGATGGTCTTTCCGACGAAATGCTCGGGGTTCTTTGGGAAAGCCGAAACGGCCCGGAGGGCGATGATGCGCTTTACATTTTCGCCATGGCGCAAAAGGAATCGGGTTTCGAAGAAGAAAGTTGGCGCACCTTAGAGCACCTCGCCCAGCGCGACCCCCTCGAATCCACGATGGTCCGCCACGCTCGACACCTGATCGATGATCCCTGGCAGAATCCTTACACCGCCTACCGGCGAATGAAAGCACGCAAAAAGGCCGATGAAATCCGCTGGCGGCTCTTCGCCGATTACGCTGATGGGCCGAAGCGTTATCCCAACCTACCTCAGCCCCTCGGTCTTGCACTCGAAGGACCCGGTATTGCGACGGCTTTCATCACCAGCCCCATGCGAATGGTTTTTGGACGTTGGAAAAAAGGGCCCGACTTCAATGGACCCACCGCGGTTTTGGCCTACCGATATCTGGACCGCTATCCAGATGGACAACACAACCGCGAAATCATCGAGTGGCTATTCGCCTATGAACAAGAGCGCGGCAATCAAGTCGCCGCTTTGCGCCTAGCGGATTTCATGGAGGAACTCGACCCGGATGACCGGGCTGCCCTCGCCGAGGCGGCTTCAGCCCAAGTGATGGCTGCCGCGGACAGAATGCATCGCTTCGATCGACGCAATCAGACACTTCGTCATGCCGCGACCGAATACCCCGATACAGATACAGGTACACTGGCCGGAAAACGCATTCGCTGGGAAATCGAAGACTACAGCGCCCAGCAAATTCGAGTCACGCGTAGCTTCCTGATTGAAAACCCCCGAGTGGCTGGCCCGAATGGCCTCGGGATCAATCCGTACTTAATCGACGAAGATCTTACCAATGGCGAGCTCCACGCGATGGGGATCACCTTGGTGGGCGGACGGATTCTCCGCTTCCACCTTCTGGCCGAAAGCGGTGACGACCAAGAACTTCCGGAGGATGTCGACAAGGCGATCTCGACCAAACGAATGGCCCAGCTCGCTTCGGTTTTAGATGAAACCTCCCGTCGCAATCAACTGATCGACCCCGATGATAATCTCGAACACGATGCTGATCGGGATCGCTTCCTCGAACGCGCGCGTCTGGGACTCGTTCAAAGACCCGATCGTCGCCCGACCGCGCAGTCCACCTATGTGTATCAAAGCATGCGTGAGCGTTACGGCGTCGTACGAGGCCGAGAGTCAATTCTTCCCTTCGATCTCGTCTTCAGCGGGAATCTTCAGGATCTGCAGCTGGGCGCTTACCCGAAGTGGAGAGCACCGAAAGCGACGCCAGACGCTTTCCTTTACCGCTAACGGTTTAAACGAAAGAGTGGGCTTCGCCTCGGGTCATGCGGGCCCTGACGCGTGGGCTTGGTGGGCCGCATCAATCAGCTCGATCGGATGAAGGACCCGAAACGCGAGATGACGTTCTTGGGCCCCTGCTCGAAGCTGCAGAAGGCAACCGGGGTTGCCCGTCGCCACGACCTCGGGTTCGACCTTCGCAAGACATTGCATCTTGGCTTCCAGGACCTGGCTAGACATTTCGGGTTGAAGCAAGCCGTAGGTCCCTGCAGCGCCACAACAGGCCTCTGCATCGGAATGTCGAATCAGTTCGAGTCCCGGAACCGTTTCAAGCAGCCGTCGCGGCGCCGCGGCGACCCGTTGACCGTGTACAAGATGGCAGGGATCGTCGTAGGCCACGCGGAGGGAAAGCCGACCGAGCGGTTCTCGAATGCCGACTTCGTCTAGCCATTCACACACATCCCGAACTTGCTTCGCAAGGGCTTCTCCCTCGTCGGGGAGCCAATGGTGCGTTTCACGCAACGCTGCGCCGCAACCCGCGGAATTGCTCAACACCGCATCGATCGACGCGTCCGCGGTGAAGGCCGCCACGTTTTCCCGCGCGAGAGATCGCGCCGCATCCAAATCACCGGCATGAGCGAGCAACGCGCCGCAACAACGCTGGCCCTCGGGTACCACGACATCATATCCATTGCGCGCCAGGACCCGGACGGTGGCACGATTGACGGCTCCAAAGATCTCCGGCATCAAGCAACCTTCGTGAAGGGCGACGCATCCGCGACGCACCCCTTCCGCGGGCGTGAATCGGGGCAGGGGTCGGCGATCGGCGCGGGGCGGGAGGGGCGGAAGTAGATTCCACGCCGCGCGAAGGCCACGCGGCCACGCCGCGGCCAGCCAGTGGTCGAATCTCAGGCGTTGAATCCAGCCCAGAAAGGTGGTGAGAGCTCGAAGCCGTCTCGGGACGGGAATAATGTGGCGCAGGGCGAAGCCTTCAATCCGATGCCTCCAGCCCGGGCGTAAACCCGCTCTGGCCGCCGCCGTCCGACCTGTTTCAAGCAGAGCACCGTATTGAACGCCTGACGGGCAAGCCGTCTCACACGCACGGCAACCGAGGCAGAGGTGGAGTTCGTCCGCGACGGTTTGATCTAGGAGGAGATCCCCTTCTGCGACACCGCGCATCATATAGATTCGGCCGCGAGGCGAGCTGGTCTCTCGACCCGTCACCCGGTAGGTCGGGCAATGAGTTAGGCATAGCCCGCAGTGCACGCAGTCAAGAGTGCCTTCATAAAGGGATTCGGGCAGGCTCAAGGGTGTCTCGAGCTTCGACAACGTCAACTCAGAGCCTCCCCACAAAGCGTCCGGGATTCAAGATCCCGTTCGGATCGAAGCGTTCCTTCAAATCGCGCATTAACCCAAGCACCGGCGACCCACCAAAAGCGTCCCGGCGCCCACGCGCCCAATCGGGAAGCGCTTCAATGATCGCTTCCGCGGAGGAGGCGGCGCGAACTTCATCAACGACAGCGAACACTTGGTCGAGCCACCATGGGTCTTCGCCCTCGTCGAGACCAGCCTCGAACCAAGCAGTCAACACGCTCGGCTCGGGGCAGATCAGACAACGGGCGCCCCCGCGCTCAAGGAGCATTCGAGCCTGTTCGGCTTGGCTTGGCCGGGTGTGGAATCGGACCCGAACACCAATGGGAAACTCAAGGATTTGTAAATCCCGCAAGCTCTCAATCGCATCGGCCGGGGCCGGTTCGGCCCCCAACTCATCGGCGACCCAGTTCCCGTCCTGGTCAACAGCAGGCGCATCTCCGGCGAATTCGACGATGAGCCGATGTCGTTTTCCGAGCCGGGGGGGACGGCCAAGGTGCGGAGCACCGAACGGAATCAGCGACTCATCCACCACCGCGATCGCCCGAGTCGTGGCGCGACGGGCCACAGCCAGCCCCTCGGCGTGTACGGCGCCTTCAATACTGGCCTGAAAAATTAATGCGCTTTCCGGTGCAGCACGGAGCCTGAGCCAAGCGCGCTCAATCACACCCAGAGTGCCGAGGGACCCGACATAGAGTTTGGCCATGTCGTAGCCCGTGACATTCTTGACCACGCGAGCCCCACAACGAACGTGAGCCCCCTGCGCCAAAACCGTATCGAGACCGAGCACACTATCTCGAACCGGTCCAAATCCTCTTCTCCGTGGTCCGCATAAGGCTGTCGCCAGAGCCCCCCCGACGGTGCCCCCTCGGCCAGGCGAATCGATGGGGAGCCACCAACCGCTGCGCGCTGTCCTCTCCGCCAGTTTATCCAAGGCCGTTCCAGCGCCGACTCGGATCACGCCATCAGCCTCATCGAACTCGTCGATCCCAGATAAGCGTGCGGTAGAAATCCCCATTCGCGTCGGCTTCAAAGGATTGCCCAACCACGATCGAGATTCGGACCCGAGAATCGCAACGGGGGATCTCTGTTCGTCGAGAACTTTAAGGACTCGGCTCAGGGCACCCGCGTCAGCGGGCTCGGCCACGCCCTCAAGGCTGACGCCAGCGTAGCCTCGAGACGGATCATGAAGGCGCAGGGGGCTATCGGAAGCGTCTTCCAAGCGGGACTTCAAATCCGCCGAGAGCATCTGCTTCATGTGAAAGGCACGCGGTCGTATCCCCGCGCCTTCGGATTCGACTCGATACAAGCCCGAGTACTGGGGATGATTTTGCCGGGGTTGCAAACGCCTTGCGGGTCAAAGGTCGCCCGCAATCGTTTCATAGCATCCAAGTCATCAGGCCCAAACAACATGCCCATGTAGTCGCGCTTTTCCGTGCCGACGCCATGCTCGCCAGTCAAGACTCCGCCTGCGGCGACACAGACTTCGAGAATCTCTCGACCCGCCGCAACGACTCGCTCCAGCTCTTCGGGATCTCTTCGATCAAACGAGATGTTGGGATGCAGGTTCCCGTCACCTGCGTGGAAAACATTCGACAGTTTCAAATTGTAGCGGTCACCGATCGCGCAGATTTCCTCAAGAATCTCCGGAAGTCGACCCCGGGGTACGACAGCGTCGTGTACATAAAGGTCAGGGGCCAATCGGCCCATCGCACCAAACGCGCCTTTACGAGCGCGCCAAAACCGGGCGCGCTCGGCTTCATCGGTCGCCACCCGGATTTCACTGGCGCCGGTCTCGGCAGCCAAAGCCCGAATGCGTTCGATCTGTGCGGGGAGCGCGCAGGCCGGGCCATCGAGTTCGAGAATCAGAACCGCCCCGGCATCCTGGGGAAGGCCCGCTCGATACACACTGGCTTCCACTGCTTCCACAGTTCGACGATCGACAACCTCCAAAGCCGCCGGAACCAAACCTCCGCGAATGATGCGACCGACCAATCGACACGCATCGGGAACCCCGCCAAAGACAACGAGTAGAGTCTCAACGGCCTCGGGGAGGGGTTCGAGCCGAACCGTAATCTCTGTCACGATGCCCGTCGTACCCTCACTCCCCACACAGGCCCCCAAAAGGTCATAGCCGGTGGCCCCGCCCGTGGCAGAACCCAACTGAACCAGCCCTCCATCCGGGAGCACGAGTTCGAGAGCCAAAATATGGTTGGTGGTCGTCCCATATTTGAGGGTATGGGGCCCCCCTGAGTTTTCGGCCACATTGCCACCGATCGTGCACGCTTGCTGGCTCGAAGGGTCGGGCGCGTAGAAGAGACCCTCGGCGCGCGCCGCCACCGAGAGGTCGGCATTAACGACCCCAGGCTGAACGGTCGCCAAGCGATCTCTCGGGTCGAGGTTCAGGATCTTCGTCATCCGTGCACAGCTAATCACCGCAGCGTCAGCCAGCGGATGAGCTCCACCCGACAAGCCGGTGCCCGCGCCCCGAGGCAAAAACGAACGGCCAGCGGCTCGACAGGCGCGCACGACTTGGACCACCTCTTCGGTCGACTGGGGAAGCACCACGACAGACGGCTGATGAGGATCCAGAGTCAAGCCATCACATCCGTAGGCGTACAGCTCGGCTTTCGACGTCAGGCAGGCATCCGGTCCCACAATCCGTCGTAGGGCCTCGATCCAGCCGTCCTCAGACGAACGCGACGAGGTTCGACGCTGCGATATCCACGATCCAGCCTCGTTGACCATGGGCGAGAGGGTAGCGGCCCAGCGACTCGACCGGGCGGGGCCCGCTTACGCTCTCAGCGCAGGCCCAAGCGTTCGAGGTCGTCCTCATCGAGGCCGAGATAATGGCCAATTTCGTGGCGTACGGTGATCTGAATTTGGTCGATCAACTCTTCGCGATCGCGGCAGATCTTTTCCAAATTGGCCTTGAAGAGCATCACCCGGTCAATATCGGGAACCTGCTCTGTGATGGCCGCCTCGGTCCGAGGAACGCCCATAAAGAGGCCGAGAATTTGAGGAGAAATTCGTTCTGCTTGAACGAGCTCCCGAGAGGGGTAGGGCTCGACGAGCACCGGGACTTCAGCAATGTATTCGCGGACCGAGCGGGGAAGATTATCAAGGGCCTCCGAGACCGCCCGGTCAAAGTCTTCATCATTCATGGCTGTGGGAATCGGGAACTGCCCAGGATCGAGTGCGTTCGCTCGCTCAAAAGCCAATTCGATCGCATTGTGAAGCGCTTCGGACTCTTCCGGCGGAACGTCCCCAGGTTCGACCCGCTCTAGAACCAGAGCCAAGCTGTATACGATGTGCGCCGAATCCGGCTCGATGGCCGCGGCGCGCTCAAGAATGCGGCGGGCATCCTCGTACTGTCCCAGCTCGAAGAGAACGTGACCCTCGAACGCAAAATAAGCGGGCTGATCACCCGCCGACTTGATGGCCCGGCGAACCAGAAAGATGGCCCCCTCGAGATCGTCCATGAAAAAAAGGGCTTTGGCTTTGAGGTAGTACAGCTCTGCTTGCAGAGCTCGGTCCAGACGAGGCAGCTCCGGGGCGGCCGCGAGCAGCTCGTCGCAGGCTTCCAATGCGAGCTCGCACTCTCCCATATCTTCGATGAGGAGTTCGACGCGGTTCAAGTAAGCCGCGCTGAATTTGGCATCTGCCGCGGTCGCTCGTTCAAATTCGTAAAGCGCCTCGTCGGAGCGCCCTTCGTCCCAAAGGATCTCGCCCCGTCCATTGTGGGCCTCTGCCACCGCCGGATGGGCCTTCAGAGCCTCATCCAGCCATGCCAAGGCCTCATCGATCCGGCCGCCATGGGAGGCTTCCATCGCCTGGTCGAGACAGTCCCAGTAGCGATCCTTGTCTTTCTTCATGACGCGAAAATCCCAATCAATTCCTCATCATAGCAGAGCCCACCCCGACCATTGACGGGTCTTCGGCAATCGCAGGAGACCTTGGGCGGCCCGAGAAAACCTGGCCTGGCCCCACTTCGCATCGATTTGGGTTAGCTTCACCGTAACGCCCCGGGGAAGCCTCAAGCTGACGGGCCATCCGGCTGTGCCGATCCCCGCCTTTGGGCCAGTGCAAGTAAGAGGAAGGAGTCCAAGTGATCTCGACTCGGGCACTGACGCCGGTTCTAAGGCTGACTTGGATCGCCACCCTCTTGGCGATCATGAGCCTCGGATGCGCCGGCAAACCGAAGGGGCCTCTGTTTGAAGCCCTTGCGCCACCGGAGTCCGGATCCGCGCTGGTCTATATCTATCGCGACGATGTCGTCCGCGGCGTGGGCTCGGCTCGCTTGAAGTTTGACGGCGAGGATCTTGGAGAGCTCAAAAACGGCGAGTACACCGCATTAGTCGTCTACGCCGGTCGGCACACCGTGCGGAGCGCCCTCATGTGGTTCGGCTTGTTCGCCCGTTCGTGGCACAAGATGGACTTCGAAGTCACCAGCGGCCAAACCCAATACATCCGGCTCTCAGCTTCGACTCAGAGCCTGGCTGCCGGCCCAGCCGCTGCGACGGCACCAGGTCGCTCGGATGACAAAGCCGATGTCGCCCTCCTGATGGGTTCCGTCAACACATCCACCGGCAGCCAGCAGATCTCGAGCCTGCGCCGGGCCCGGCCCTGAAGAGACAGCGCTGAAACCCCGGTTCGGAAGCCTCCTCGGAGGTCTCCGGCGCCGATTGAGGTGGTGGGCCCTCCTGGATTCGAACCAGGGACCATCCAGTTATGAGCCGGTTGCTCTAACCACTGAGCTAAGGGCCCGACCCGGCCAGTGTAGCGGGCACCAAGGCCCAATAGGGCATCCGTTGTGGGATCCGTCGGTTATTGGCAAAATGCGGTCATGTCAGAGACGACTTCCTCGAATCACTATGTTGCTGTTATTGGCGGCGCCACCGCCGGCGCCGAAGTAGCCAGCCGACTCGCAGACCGAGGCATCCAGGTCGCGGTCTTTGAGCAAAATGCTCGCCCTTTCGGGAAGATTGAAGATGGGCTGCCCCGCTGGCATGAAGGACTTCGCCAGAAAGAGTATGAAGCCATTCGACAGAAACTCTCCAAACCCGGCGTCGAGTACATCCCCAAAACCGAGATCGGTCGTGACGTCGACTGGAACGAACTCGTCGAAAGCTGGGGTTTCAGCTGTGTGGTCCTGGCCAACGGGGCATGGAAAGATCGCCCCCTCCCCGTTGAAAATGCCGACCAATTTATCGGTCGCGGACTCGTCTACCAGAATCCCTATGTGATTGCCTTCAACCACGCCGAAGATCCGAATTACAACGGGGAACGCTTTGAGATTCTCAATGGAAGTCTCGTCGTTGGCGGAGGCCTGGCGTCAATCGACGTGGCTAAAATCGTGACACTCTCCAACACGCGCTCCGAACTCGCCGCTCGGGGAATCGAAGTCACCACCACTGAACTCGAAGTCAAAGGAATCCCAAAGATCCTCGCTGCCCACGATCTCACTTGGGAAGAACTTGGTATCGAAGACTGTACGATCTACTACCGGCGTGCTGAGGAAGACATGCCCTTGGTCGCGATTCCCGACGACGCTCCGCCTGAACGGGTCGAGAAAATTAAGAAGTCGCGTCGCACAATGCTCGATAAGGCGATGCAAAAATTTCATATCCGGGTCGAACCTCTCTCGGCCCCAGACGAACTACTAATCGAAAATGATCGTGTCATCGGAATGCGATTCCGCAGAACCCGCATCGAGGATGGCCGCGTCAAGATGACGGACGAAACCTTCGAACGCCGCGGGCCGGTGGTGATCAGCGCGATCGGAAGTATCCCCCAGTCCATCGAAGGGATCGCGATGAAGGGGGAACTCTTCGATTTTTCGGACTGGACTTATGGCCGGCTCGAGGATTTTCCGACCGTTTTCTCCGTAGGCAATGTTGTCACCGGAAAGGGCAACATCGTCGCTTCCCGTAAGCATGCTTCGAAGGTTTCTCAAGAAGCCATCGAAGCCTACCTCGGAGTCGCTGAGGGGTCGGGATCTCCAGCCGCAGAGAGCCTCACTGCGGACGCTTCCCAAGCGGCAGAGCAAATTGGAGACCACGTGGACCGGCAAGCCCCTTTAAATAAAGCAACCCGGGCCGGCCTGGAAGCAAAAATCAAAGAGCGCCAGGGATCCGTCGGCTACTCGGGGGCGCTGCAGGCGTGGCTCGATCAAGCCGGACCTCCCTGCTGACAGCTCATCCACACCGGCCAGAATCCCCTCCCCACGCGACGCGGAAAGGAGATTTCCAGCGGTTCATCGTTCGGGAATCGGCGGCGGGCCTGGCGGGAAGAGAGGTGACAACTCTGGAACCTCGCCAGCGGCCACCCAGTTCATCATGCCCGCAGACCAGACCAAGGAACTTGGAACCAATTCACCTTGCCCGACTGCCTCCGCGAGTTCTTCCATGCTGAAGGGCCCAACAGGCTGCCCCGCCTCTACACAATGCCAAGACTGTCCGGGGAGGGGCGGGGGACCCGACCAACTCGGCTCAATAGGGTCGGCCTCGCGCGGGATGCTCTGCATCATCGGCGCCGCCAAAGCGGCCCCCATTCCGAGTCCAACCCCCGCACCCGCCAATCCTCCGGCCGGGTTCTTTGCCGCTTCCGGCACTGAATGTCCGATTTGAAAGGCCTGATAGGCACCCAAGTCCCCAACGATCCCCATGCCCGACCGGGCATCCAACGCTTTCTCAACTTCGGCCGGCACAGAAATATTGACCAAAAAGAGCTGCGGAATTTCAAGACCGAATTCGTCATCGATTCGGGTCAACACTTTTTTCCTGACCGCTTCGGCCAGTTCGGCGTAGCGGGTCGAGAGATCCATAACGGCGAGCCCGGAATTCGAAACAATCTCCGCAAAGGCCATGTTGATCGCGGCCCGCAACGTTTCGGTCACTTCGTCCGCCTCGAAGGCGTGATCTGTACCAACCAATTCTTTGAGAAGAACCCTCGGACTGACCGCACGAAGAGTGTAGGAACCAAAAGCCCGCAAACGCACCGGACCAAATTCAGCATCGCGCATTATTACGGGGTTGGGTGTCCCCCATTTTAGGTCCGTGACTTGGCGTGTACTGACGAAATACACTTCGGCCTTAAAGGGGCTGTCAAAACCATATTTCCAACCCAGCAAAGTCGAAAGAAGCGGAAGGTTTTTGGTTTCGAGACGGTGTTGGCCCGGCCCGAAAACATCTGCAATTCGCCCCTGGCAAACAAAGATGGCCTCTTGCCCAGGCCGCACGATCAGTTGAGCGCCGTATTTGATCTGGTTGTGATAGCGAGGGAACCGCCAAACGAGCGTGTGCTCGCTGTCATCAATCCACTCGATGATATCGATCAACTCGGCCCGCAACTTATCCATCCAACCCATGATGTATTCCTTTTCGATCAGTTCAAACTGTTGATTCGAAAGCCAACTTCACTTTTCAATCGCGATGAGTGATTCCGTCAGTTGAGCAAGGCGCCGAGCAGATCACCCAGCCAGCCTCCCGCGGAGTCATGGTCTCGAGCGGAATAAACCGCCAAGCTCTCTCCCCGTTGAGCGCGAGCCAAGGCTTCCGCATCCCGACGAATTTGCGCCTTGTCTTGGCTTCGAAATTTCCCCGCAACGCCCTGCGCCTGCCGCTGACTCTCCAAAATAAAACCCGCCGCGCACTCGAGTTCATCTGCGTCAAGCCAAGTCCCATGCGCGTAACAGTGGTCGATGATCACCCCAGATCTCTTTTTGAAATTCATTCGCTGCATTGGGCGGTCACAAACAGGACACTTTCGATAGACAACTTTTTCTAAAGACGGGTTCGAACTCGAACAGCGAGGCGACTGTGTCCAACCCCTTTTTTGCTGAAACTGAATCGCCGTCTCACAGGCCCGGGCGATCAATTCATCGAAACGTTTGTCGGGAACCCAAAGCCCTTGGCATTGCGGGCATTCGTTGACCTCGATCCCGCCTATCGAGCGAACTGGCATTAATCCGCTGCAGGTCGGGCAAGGCCACTCCTGAGACTGGGATGGAATCGGTTCTGGACGAAAGCCCACGCCACAGCTTGCGCAGTAGCGCGCAGACTCTTGGTTACGAGCAAAACATTCCGGGCAGATCAGACTCGGACCACTCAGATCGCGGATAATTTCCGACCCGCAATAACCGCAGGAATTCGCCTTCGCGCCGACCTGTGCACCGCACCCACTACAGCGATGAATCGGGGCCTCAAGACCCGTCTCGAGACGATTGGGAATAGCCGTTCCACAGCGGCATTCGATGGCATCGCCGGTAACTTGACTGACTTCGTACTGTGTATGGCAATTCGAGCAGGCGAGCAGACGCACACGTTCTCCCGGACGCAGCCGACTGAAGTCGGCAACCCACTCTCCCTATCGGCGGACCAAAGAGGACACTTGACGGTCAGCCCCTAAGACGGCGACCCAGCCTAGGACGGTGCCTTCCCCGACCGGCAAGTTTCACGCAGTTCCGGAGGTGGTTGCGGGCGAGTCGGGTCGGGTCGGCAACCGTGGACGCCGCGTCCGACGCCGGGGAAACTCAGCTATCCAGGAAAGATTTTAGGGCTCGACTTCTTGAGGGGTGCCGGAGCTTACGCAGCGCCTTCGACTCGATTTGGCGAATTCGCTCTCGCGTGACCTCGAAGTCTTGTCCGACTTCTTCGAGAGTGTGATTCGAGTCTTCGTCAATTCCAAAACGCATTTTTAAGACTCGGGCTTCTCGCGGAGCGAGGGTTGCGAGGACTTCGCGAGTCTGCTGAGCCAGATTCGCATCAATCACTGCCTCCTGAGGATTGATCGCATTGGAATCCTCGATGAAGTCGGAGAGGCTGCTGTCCTCTTCTTCACCCACCGGCGTTTCGAGACTGATGGGTTCGCGCGCAATCTTCAGGACCTGACGCACCTTGTCCAACGGCAATTCGAGTTTCTCGGAGAGCTCTTCGGCCGCCGGTTCCCGACCGAGCACCTGAACGAGATGACGGGTCGCGCGCACAAGTTTGTTGATCGTTTCAATCATATGGACCGGAATTCGGATCGTGCGGGCTTGGTCGGCGATGGCACGGGTAATCGCTTGGCGAATCCACCAAGTCGCGTAGGTTGAAAACTTATAGCCACGCTGATATTCGAACTTATCAACCGCCTTCATCAGGCCAATGTTGCCTTCTTGAATCAGGTCAAGGAATTGCAGTCCTCGATTCGTATATTTCTTAGCGATAGAGACGACCAGGCGAAGGTTGGCCTCGGTGAGTTCGCTCTTGGCCTGATGAGTCCGGATACGAGCCTCCTCAAGGCGCTCTTCGATTTCGAGAATCTCTCGAGCATCCAGGCGGGCCTCTCCGGCCAGTTGGAGCCGGAGGCGCCCGATTTCCTCAACCTCTTGTCGAACCATCGCCAATGCTTCGGAGTCACGAGCGAGCCTCGAATCGGCCTTCTTCAGCGCCGGTCCACCCTCAGAAACAGCCTGGCAAAAAGCCTCCCAATCCCGGGTCCGAACACCCAGATGTTTTGCGAGCCGACGAGCCCGTTCGTCAATTCGTTCAAAGGACTCACCGAGCTCAAGCAAGGTTTGCCTGAACGTCTCAATTCGAGCCTTCGCGAAACCCGCGGACCGAAGAACACTTACGCCCTCCGCATACAACTCCGCCATCTCAACCCGAAGACGATCTCGGGTGGTTTCGCTGGTTCGGGGGTTGGCGCAGGATGCCCCCTTTCTCGAAAGGGATTTGTCGAGTTCGCGAAGTTTTGTCGTCGCCTCCATCAACATCTGTAGGCGCTCTTCTCGGGGAGCGGCCCCCTCTACTTCGAGCCCATCCAGAACCGAATCAAGCATCGACTCGCCTCTTTGCTCTGCTTGTTCGACCTCAGCCAGCAACTCAAGAACCTGAGCCATCCCATAGGCGTGACCGATCACGGCCAATTCCTGATCGTGCACACCCGCCTCGATCCGCTTGGCAATCTCGACCTCGCCCTCTCGAGTCAGGAGGGAAACTTGACCCATATCCCTCAGATAGACTCGGACCGGGTCCGCAGAAGTGCGACCGTCTCCGGCGCGAGAATCCGCCGTCGATCGGGCCGTGCTCTTTCGACGTTTCGGAGCTGTCGACTTCTTGGCAACAGGCGCCGATTCGAGGACAGGCGCCGTAGACCCTTTGGCCCGACCGCGCTTCTGGCGCATGGACGGTGCCGGGTCTGAATCCGCTTCGACACATTGTGGCTCTGCGGGATTCTTGAGCGTTTCGGAGGACGTGGACGCGTCTGAGGCCATGGGGGGGTCTCCTTAGGGGCGTAACAGCATCACAGAACTTTGCGCTTGGCGCGCCTTCCGGTTCGAGCAGCTTTCACTTAACCCGGCCGACGCACGAAGTCGTTGACAATTAGTGAACCATTTCTATTTCCGTTTCATGAAGAAGCGCTCACGCTCGCGCGCTTTCGTTCAAGCAACCGTTGTCGTTCCTGAAGGAGCGCCTGCAGATCGGCATCGGGCTCCTGCATCTGCCTTTTCAATTCTTTTTCTCGAGCCTCTAGATCCTTCGCAAGGTAGCGGCCCACGAGATGCACGAGCATTTCTGAAGCCGGCGTTTCCTGGTCGAGTATCGAATCGTCCACGATCACATCGCGCAACAGGGGAACCAAATCGGGGGCGAACTGGGCTTCGCAGGCTTGGACATCAAGGCCGCCCTCTTGCGCGACGCAGCCTTCCGACGCTGCATCGGCGATCGCGAGCGCTAGCCGTTTGTAGGGGCTCTCGGGGAGCACCTCCTGCATCTGTGCGCAAAATTCGTCTGTGACGAATCCCGGGTGCCGGGTCAGGATCAAGGCAATCAACCGAAGGTGTCGCTCTTCCCCTCCATCCGCCCGGGGTGTGATCGACTGCGCGAGAGACTCATCCGCTTCGGCGGACCCCCCGCGTTGAACTTTGCGGATCACCGACTCCACCGCTGCAGGCTCCGTCCCAGTGGCGATGGCGAGGCGACGAGCATGCTCGCTGCGCTCGATCGGGTCGGAAATCACGGCAATGAGAGGCGCCACATGACGAACCGCGTCCGCTTTTTCTGCAGGCGATGTGCAACCCTTCAACAGAACGCGGCGAATCACGGCCTCGATGGCATCGGGAGCACGGTCCACCAGAGTTTGCAGCGCCTCAGCGCCGTGGGCCCCGAGAAAGTCATCGGGGTCCTGGCCTTCCGGCAATGAGACTGCGCGAACTCGAACTCCTTCAGGCAACAAAATGGCCAGGGCCTTCTCCATCGCATTCAGTCCGGCCTGGTCCCCGTCGAACAGCAACGTCACATTGGCCGTTCGTCGCCGGAGGTCCCGGGCGTGGTCCGGCGTGAGCGCGGTGCCGCAGGTCGCCACCGCCTCGCCCAGCCCGGCTCGATACAACGCAATGACATCGAAATAGCCCTCGGCCACAATGGCGCGGCCAGCTCGGCGCATCGGCTCGAGCGCATGATGCAAGCCATAGAGAGCGCGCCGTTTGTGATAGACGGGGCTCTCGCTCGTGTTCAGGTATTTCGGTTCCTGGCCCGCTGCCATGGCCCTCGCCCCGAAGGCAATCGTCCGGCCTCGGACGTCTGCAATGGGAAAAGTCACACGCCCGCGTAAACGGTCATAGTGTCCTCCGGAGCGGCCTTCCATAATGAGGCCCGCTGTCGTGGCCACCTTTCGGTCGACCCGAGCCCGGTCAAGATGGCCGGCGAGGGTGTCCCAGCTATCCGGCGCGAAGCCCAGGCCAAAGTGCTCGATCGTGGCCAAATCGAGGCCACGTTGTTCCAAGTACTCCCGAGCGCCCTTGCCCGTCGCCGCCGCCAACTGCTCCGTGTAGCAGCGCTGGGCTTCTTCGATGGATTCGTAGAGGGCTTCGCGCTCCCCTCGATCTTCGCGACGGCCACCGGTTTCGGGCACCTCGATGCCCAAGTCAGCGGCCAAGCTCCGAACCGCTTCCGGAAAGGTCAAGTTTTCGAACTCGACCAAGAAGGTGATAGCGTTTCCACCCTTCTGGCAGCCGAAGCAGTGAAAAATTCCACGATCGGGATTGACGTTGAAGGAGGGCGTTTTCTCTTCGTGGAACGGGCAGCGCCCTTTCCAATTACGGCCGGCCTGCTTCAGCTCCACGTAGCGCCCGATCAGGGCCACAATATCCGCCCGATCTCGCACTTCTTGGATTGTGTCTTCCGGGATCCGGCCCAATCTTCGCCTCTCAAGACGTGAGCGACGGCCCACCCGCTTTCCGGAACCCACCTCTCATCAAATCGCGATTCAGACCTTCGAGCCGCTTCGAGGGGTTTCCGGCGGGTCGGCTTAGTCGCCCATGCGCCTTATCTTTTTCAACGCCCGCTTGCGCGCCGCCGCGGCCTTCTTCTTCTTCCGGATACTCGGCTTGTCGTAATATTCTCGACGTCTGAGTTCCGTCAGGATTCCGGCTTTTTCGCACGTCTTCTTGAAGCGACACATCGCCTGCTCGAAGGATTCGTTCTCCTTGAGTTTGACGACGGGCATGTGTTTTCTCACTCCCGGCTTCCAGCCGCTGGGCGGTTCGAGTTTGCTGATCCACCAGACCGTCCCCCGCGGGACCGGCCAGCTGAATTTGAACTCGTTCCCCCCTGTGGCCTCTGCCGCTTTAGGCGCTCCGGTAAACCGGATGCGCGATGGTTATAGGTGGTTGTTTGACCCCGTTCGTGTCGAACAAGAATCGGGGATTTTATTCTTTATTTTCAGTAACTTCCGTGTTCCTATCCGATTCCAATGAGGCTGCAAAGCCGACCAAGGTTCCTCGACGAAGCCCTCAGGACGCGGAGTGACTCAAAACGCCCGTGCAAACAACCGTTTGCCGATCGATCTGCAGCGGGCCTGTCAAGCTAGCAGAGGGGCTGCCGGCCCTCAAATCAATCTGAATTTGACGATGACAGCCGGCCGGATGGCGGCCGGACCGCGATTCCTCGGGCCGCCAACTCTTCTTTCACAGCGGCCACGGTGGTTTCCCCAAAATGAAAGATTGATGCAGCCAAGGCCGCCTGAGCGCAGCCCTCTTCGGGCCCCTCACCGAGGGCAGCCGCCAGGTCGGCGGCGCTGCCGCCGCCCCCCGAAGCAATCACGGGAATTGAAACCCGTTCCGAAACCGCTCGCAGAAGTCCAAGGTCGTAACCGCTCTTGGTTCCATCACGGTCCATGCTGGTCAACAAAATTTCGCCGGCGCCCGCTTCGGCATTGTGGGCCGCCCAATCCACCGCATCGAGCCCGGTCGGTCTTCGACCCCCATGAGTACAAACCTCCCACCGGCCTTCGACCGGATGGCCCGATGCGTCTCGAACCGCTCGAGCATCGATTGCAAGAACCAAATTGGCACTCCCGATCTTCACGGCCGCCTCGGGCACCAAATCAGGATCATTCACCGCCGCAGTCATGATCGAAACCTTGTCGGCCCCCGCGTTCAGCAAATCCCGAATGTCTTGCAGGGACCGAACGCCTCCGCCCACTGTCAAAGGCATGAAGACGGTTTCGGCTGTCCGGGAAACAACATCAAGCAGGATGCCTCGCTCTTCATGGCTTGCCGTGATGTCGAGGAAGGTAATCTCATCGGCCTCTTGCTCTTCGTAAACCTGCGCCACTTGGACAGGGTCACCACAGTCAACATGGTCGACGTAGCGGACACCCTTCACCACGCGCCCCTGATCAACATCAAGGCAAGGAATAATTCGTTTCAAAAGCATGTCATCTTCTCACAAGTCGCTTGGACCAAAACCGGGAGTGAGGGCTCAACGACTCGACTCGACCCAAGAGCAATACGCGTTCAAGAGCCGGAACCCTGCATGCTGGCTTTTCTCTGGGTGGAACTGAACTGCGAAAATCGAGTCCTGGGCGATGGCCGAGGCAAATTCATCTCCATACTGGGTTCGGCCGACGACGACCCTTTCATCTGCCGGAACCGGGCGGTACGAATGCACAAAATAGAAAAAGTCGCGCTCAGGAAGGTGCTCAAGCATGGGATGCCCACCTGAGAACCGAACTTCATTCCAACCAATATGAGGCACCCTTCGGCGATGGCCCTCCGAGTCAACGTCCGCAAAACGCTGGACTTGGCCTTTCACCAAGCCAAGCCCGTTGGTCAAACCATGCTCTTCGCCCTGTTCGAAAAGCAGCTGCACACCGAGACAAAGGCCGAGATAAGGCCGGCCGGCCTCAAGCGCCTTCAGCAGCGCCTCATCGAGTTGGTTGCGGCGCAACCCCGCCATGCCGTCTGCAAAGGCCCCCGCCCCAGGCAAGACGATTCCATCGGCCCGATCTATCACCGAAGCTTCCGAGGCAAGCTCAACATCCAAGCCACTTCTCTCAAGTGACTTGGCCACGCTGCGGAGATTGCCGCCTCCATAATCGACCAAAGCGACCCGTGCACGACCCATGGCTCAGAGCGCGCCCTTGACTGTCGGAAGGCCCGACTCTCGAGGATCAATCGAGACCGCTTCGCGCAGCGCTCGGGCCACTCCCTTGAAAATGGCCTCGACTACATGGTGGGGGCTTCTTCCGTAACGCTTGTCGATGTGAAGATCGAGCCCGGCATTCTGGCTGAACGCATACATGAAGTCCTCGGCGAGCGTCGCATCGAAATCGCCCACACGATTATTGGCGAGTTCCACCCGGTACACGAGATAGGGCCGGTTAGAGACATCA
>JAQWNI010000207.1 GCA_029268645.1 Myxococcota bacterium | reverse complement strand
CGTCTACATCCTCGGACTTCGGGACATTAAGGTTCGTTATAAGCAGAGCTTTGCGGGGATCACCTGGGCGGTGATTCAACCTCTGGCCACGATGTTTGTCTTCACCGCGGTGTTCGACGGCGTCGTCAAGGTACCCACCGGAGGCAGTCCGTATCCCCTCTTTGCCCTCGCGGCCTTGGTGCCTTGGACATATTTTGTGCATTCGATCACCAAGGCGACGACGTGCTTGATCGTCGACCAGGATCTAATCAAGCGGGTTTACTTTCCGAGGCTTATTTTGCCGCTCTCGGCCGTATCAGGCGGAATCGTCGACTTTCTGATCGCTCTTTCTCTTCTCTTGATCGTCATGCCTTTTTACGGGGCCACGCCTTCGTGGGCGATTTTGCTCCTGCCATTGCTTTTCCTTTTTGCGTTGGTGACTGCTCTGACCCTCGGATTGTGGCTTTCGGCTATCAACGTTCGTTATCGGGATGTGAATAATGCTATTCCCTTTTTTACGCAGATCATGATGTTTGTTTCACCCGTGGCGTACCCCTCTACTGTCGTACCTGCCGAATGGCAATGGGCCTATGCATTGAATCCCATGGCTACGGTGATTGATGGTTTTCGTTGGGTGTTGCTCGAAGGGCAGCCCGCGCCGGGTCCCTCTTCGTTCGTTTCGGTGGCGGTTGTGGGATTGGGACTGCTCGGCGGCCTGTACTTTTTTCGCTGGCAGGAGGACCGCTTTGCCGATGTCGTCTAGTCGACCAATGATTGAAGTGGAAGGTCTTGGCAAATCCTATTGGGTCGGAGGCGAACGTCTTGTCGACCATATGGGAATGCATGCATTGGTTGATTCGGCCCTGAGCGCACCTGCTCGCTGGCTGGCCGGTAAAGTGGTGGGCCGTTCTCAAACTTCGCGGTACCCCATCACTGAAAGTCATATGAAATGGGTCCTAAGGGATGTCAGCTTTCAAGTGTGCGAAGGAGAAGTGCTTGGGGTTGTCGGACACAACGGCGCAGGTAAGTCGGTGCTTCTTAAGTTGCTGAGCCAAATTACATGTCCCTCTGAAGGCCAAGCCAAGATCTACGGCCGGGTTGGCAGTATGCTCGAAGCCGGAACGGGCTTTCATGGGGAGCTGACGGGCCGCGAAAATATTCGACTCGCCGGCGCGATCCTCGGCATGAGCCGATCGCAAATCAACGATAGGCTCGACGAGATTGTGTCTTTCTCGGAGGTCGAGGAGTACATCGACACGCCGATCAAGCGATATTCAAGTGGGATGATCATGCGACTTGGTTTCAGTGTCGCGGCGCACCTCGACACGGATATCATGTTGATCGACGAAGTGCTGGCTGTGGGAGATCAACGATTTAAGCAACGCTGCATCGAGAAGATGAGAAGCGTTGCAACCAGCGGCAAGACTGTCGTCTTCGTTGGGCATGACATGCAGGTACTTGAGCGGATCAGCGATCGAGCCATTTTGATTCGTCAAGGGCGTATGCAGGCGGAAGGATCGCCGAAAGATGTGGTTGCCGAGCATCTGCAATGGGTAGAGCGACGACAGAGAATCGACTAGGCGCAGATCTTCGACCCGCGAGAGCCTGAGCCCGCTTTTGCGAAGAGCCACCGTGCCGGAGAGCCTGACTTGAGGGGGTGAGAAAGCTCGGATGAGAGGGCGCTCTTCGTTAGCCTATCGGGCATGAAGATATTCCTGATGTTTCTTGTTTTTGTCTGCGGAGCCCTGCAGCCGGTTCAGGCTGGAATGAACGCTGAAATGCAGCGCCATCTTGGGGACCGCTTCCAGGCTGGCTTTGTTAATGGTTTTATGAATGTCGTCGTCGTGGGTATGGCGCTCACCCTGCTCTGGCGAGGATGGCCGAGCTGGATGGCTCTCCAGCAGGCACCGGCCTGGTCTTTTTGGGCAGGGGCAATTGGGGCCGGGATCGTCCTCGTTCAATTGAGCGCAGCGCCGGTGCTCGGTGCGGGGATCTTGATCGCTTTTTTCGTGGCGGGGCAAGTGTGCGGCGCTCTCGTCGTTGACGCCTACGGGCTTGTCGGTTACTCGGTTCGGGGTCTGTCAGGGATTCGGTTGGTTGCTCTGGCTCTCGTGATGAGCGGCGTCGTTTTGGCGGCCGCGTCCACGCACTTTAAAGGGCTGGAGTGAGTGATGCGTTTGGTTACTCGAGGCGTCGAATAAGCTCAAGAAGGGACATGACGATGACACCGGTTGAAATCGAGGCGGCGATCAAGCAGTGGGGACGGGCGGCGCTCTCCTTCGACATCCTTTTGCGGCCGGAGTGTTACTCTCACTTTTTTTCGCGTGAAGTCCCAGGAGCGCTTGTCTGCTACCAGCGTTTTGGTGCGTGCGAGGTCGTCATGGGTGATGTCGTGGCGTCTGAGTCGGATCGGTTGCGAGTGGCGCGCGAGTACATGGCCGATCGCATTGCCCAGCGCCAAGCCGTCCTGGGCTTTTCGTGGCCACTGGACTTGGCTGAGGCGGCGGTCGAGGTCGGTGCTGGGGCTGCGCAGTGGACAGCCGAGCCCGAACTTGACCCTGTCCATTACAAGCCTTCAGGAAAGCATGCCAAAAAACTTCGTGCCTACGTGCGAAAACTCAAGTCGCATGGGGTCAAAGCCAAAGAGATCACTCAAAGTATTGCAAGAGCGGGAGTGGACCGGGCGGCCACGGAGCGTCTCGTCGCGGATTGGCTTCAGCACGGCCCGCCCCGGGGCAGTCACCTGCTTGAGGTTGAACCCTGGGTCCGATTTGAAGACAAGCGATTCTTCGGCGTGTTGGATCCCGAGAGGGAAGACCGGTTGTGGTCAGTTCTCATCGCGCACCCGATCTGGGGGAGGCAGGGCTGGCATCTCTGTCATCTCATGCACGATCACCAAGCTCCGAGAGGTGTCAACGAACTCGCCGTGTTGACGGCGGTCGAGACTTTTGCAGCCGAGGGATGCGGTTACACAACTTTCGGTCCCTTCGCGAGCCCCGAAGCGGGTCCATTTCTGGGTTTCGGATCCGTCCTGAAGCCGTTTCTTCGGAGGGTCTATGATGCTGTGGCCACCCGCGGCGGGTATACGCACACTCTTGAATTCTACGAAAAAGTGCAGGCGCACCCTTGGGCAGACCGGTACATGGTCGTGACCCGAAAGCATTTTCCGCTCCGGCCGTTGCGGGCTCTGCTCGACCTGACCCATGCGTTGGGGACCCACGGCCGTCATCCCATCGTCGGCCATACCCCGAGTGGGATCCTCGAAGGTGGTTCCACGACAGAGGAAGCATGAAGCCCGGACGGGGCCGTTGATCCCCGCTGCCGGTTTTCTCGATCGCCTCTTCGCGGCCGAGTGTTTGGGCAAGCTACACTTCAAGGGGGTGGACGGTGGCCCACCGAGCGTGGCTGAGCGGACCGCCGCAAAATCCCCGGGGGCGTAGATCGTGCCGCAGCGTAAAAAGCGTGCAGGGAAAAGAGTCGGGGCGGTCTCTGAGACGTCGAAAAGGCGTCAAAAAGCAAAATTGGAATCGCGGCCGCCCGAGGAGGCCTCGGCCCGGGAAGCCGCCACAGCCCTGGCCCGAAGGACTCGTGCGCGGGTCTCAAGCGGCACGCGCTCGGTGGCGCTTGAATCCGTTGCCCGAATTCGGGATTTGCAGAGGCATGCGCGAGGTGCGATCCAGCCCGAAGCAGACCCCGTTCCTCATTTATCCTTGGTTCGGGCCCCCGTTCTGCCGATGGGAACCGGTGCAATGGGTCAGGAAATCACGATCGCAAGCTACAACGTGCACCGCTGGACGGGCCTGAACGGACGGGCGCGCCCCGACCCGGGCCGGGCCATGGCGGTGATTTCCGAAATGGCCGCGGACGTGATTGCCCTCCAGGAAGTGCTTCGACCCACTCAGGGTGACGACCCCCTGAATGAGCTCTGCGATGGCTTAGGCTTCCATTTGGCTTTTGCAGCCACTCGGCGTCATCGAAGAGGTGAGTTGGGCAATGCCATTCTCTCGCGGTATCCGATCACGTCTATTTCGGTCCTCGATATTTCCTACTCTCGCATTGAAAAGCGAGTGGCCCTAGCAGCGCGATTCGAGGCACCGGCGGGCGGATTGGGCGTCGTGGCGACGCATCTTTCCCTCGTCGACCGCACACGGCATCGTCAGGTCCAACAATTGCTTGAGCATCCGCAACTCAACGCGGGACCGTCTGTTCTGATTGGTGACATGAATGCTTGGCGGAAGTGCAAGGCCGCCCAGGACCTTGATGAATCATTGAAGCAACACAATAATTTTGATTGGCCGCCTACTTTCCCCGCGGCCCGACCCATGTTGGCACTTGATCGCATCTACGCTCGGAAAGCCGACGTTGTGGCGATCGAAGCACATGATACGCCGGAGTCTCGAAGAGCCTCGGACCACCTACCGGTCGTCGCCCGAATTGAGATTGAAAAAGAGAGCTAACGACCCAACGGATCTGGCGAGAGACTGAAATTTTCTCGCCTTCTGGATTTGCAGCGCCGGTTGGTTCAGATCTTGATGTACTGCCAGGCCCCAGAGCGGAAACGGGCCAGCAGGTAACCGCTCAAGAGCAGCATGTAGAGGCCGCTGCCGACCCAGGCTCCGGTCAGACCCCACTCTAAATGTATGCCGAATAGCCAGGCGAGGGGTACCTGGACCAGCCACGCCAGTAGCAGCCTTGCGATAAAGGGTGCGTAGGTGTCACCGGCGCCTCGGAGTGCGCCATCCGCAACGATGGAAAATGAATCGAGAATTTCATAGAAGGCCCCGATCAGCAGCAGCGGACGGCCGAGTGCAATCACTTGGGGATCGTTGGTGAAAATCCGCATCAGGGGTTCTGGGAAAATGATGAAAATGAAGCCTGTTAGAAACGAGATGGCGGCGGCCAATTTTTGGGATGAGTAGAAGCTTCTTGTCGCCGCGGGGAGATCGTCGGCCCCCCGATAGCGGCCCACCAGGGTCGATACCGCGTATCCAATTCCGACGGCTTGCATAAAGCTCATCGATAGAAGAGAGACGAAGGCTTGGCTCGCGGCCATCGATGAGTCGCCCATCCAGGCGACAAAGGTTAGGAAAGCGGCGAAAGAGCTCATTTCGAGCAGGGCCGCGCCTCCCAGCGGAAGCCCGGTGCGGAGCAGACGAAGCTGGTCCCTCCACCGAGGACGGACGGGACCGGTTCCGAACTTTTCTCTAAGAGGTCGTCGAAGGACAAGGAAGATGACGATGATCGTACTGGTCCACTCCGCGATGACGGTGGCTGCGGCTGCTCCCGCGACACCCCAGGCGGGAAGGCCGAGTCGACCAAAGATCAGCCCATAGTCGAGGACGACATTCAAGACGTTGACAAAGACCGTGATGACCAATGGCGTGCGGGTATCGCCGATCCCGCGGTAAAAAGACAGAAAAATTGAGGCCAGACACAATCCGACGCCGCCGAAAGCGCGAATGCTCAGGTATTGCACTGCCAGGGGCTGCATGGCAGGGGATAGGTTGAGTGCCCGCAGTAGGGGTTCGGCCGAAAAGAGCACGGTCAACGCGAGGAGGATGACCATTGGGGTCAGTAGCCACACACCCTGCCAGGTCCAGGCTCCGCTCTGTCGCATCCGGCCAGCGCCGTGGTCCTGCGAGACGAAGGTTTGGACGACTGAGGCCATGCCCAGGAAAGCGCAGATGAGAGTCCAGTTCCAGATTCCAGCAAAGCCAACCGAGGCCAGTTCGGTGGCCCCCAGTCGTCCCACCATGGCGCTATCGACAACCCCCATGGTCGTGACCGAGACCTGTGAAAGAATCGCCGGATAGGCAAGAAACCAGACCTCGCCGAGTCCGCCCCGATGGGTGCCGGCTTCGATGGCAGGGGGCTGTGTCGGTTCGGGATTTGTCACGGACCGACCTTTTTATTGATTGCTTGCATGAGGCCGGACGGGCAGGGCACGCCTGAGAGGCTCCTGAACAAAACGGTCTGGGTTTCAACCGATGCCGAATCGCCTTTTCTCTTCGATGGAGACCTAATCATCAAATCACGGATGGCAGGAGAATTCTAACAGTTGGGGACATTGGGCCACCGTTGCAGAAAAGGTGTCTACCACGCCCCCCCCTGGCTTTCAAATGGCTCTGGATTTGAGGGCCCGGATGATTGCCGTGAGTCTCAAAGTTCCCTTTTATTAGAGATATGGCGAGCGTGTCTTTTTAAATGGCAAAGGCTTCCCGACGCAATTCGACCTCTGCTGGCAGGTGGGCGCTGGGGGTGTTGATGGCTCTGCTTTTTGTGGGACCGGGCTGCGCTGGAGTGCGCGGGGCGCGGCTCTACGCGCAGGGGAGCCAGGCTTTGGAACGCGGCGACACCGCCCGGGCCATTCAGGACTTAGAAGCAGCTTCGCGCCTCGCGCCAAACCGTTCCGATGTCTACAACCACTTGGGTATCGCGTACACCGAGGCGGGTGAACCGGGCCCCGCCCGCGCGGCCTTTGAGCGAGCGGTTGCCCTCGATTGCACGAACCAAGCGGCTCAAGAGAACCTCGAGCAACTTGGCCCGAAACGGGTCAAGATCGGCCCACCCGCGGGGCAGTAGCCTCTTCGGCGGAAACGGGCCGGCGCAGGCAAGAGGGGGGGGCTTCGTGCTGCTACGATCGCTGGCATGTCGCACGAATTCGAACGCGAGACGCTCAACCGTTACCTCGGTGAGCACAACCTCAAACATACCCGCCAGCGGGAAATCATCCTCGAAGCTTTTCTCGAGTCCAAGGGGCATGTTTCCAGCGAGGACCTCTACCAAACCATTCGGTCTGATAACCCGCGAATCGGTTACACGACCGTCTACCGAACGATGAAACTCTTGGTCGAAGCGGGTTTAGCCGAGGAGCGCAATTTCGATGACGGCGTGACGCGTTACGAGATCGAGCATGAACACCACGACCATTTGGTTTGTACTCTCTGCGGTAAAATTGTCGAGTTCGAGAGCGCGTTGATTGAAAAAACTCAAAGTGACATCGCTGAGCGGCATGGCTTCAATATCCTCAGGCATCGTCACGAACTGTATGGTCACTGCGCGGCGTGTCGAGACGACTGATCGGAACAGTTGGCGCCTTCGGGTATCCATGTTTCGCTTGATCGTCGCAGGGGTCGTGGTTTTTTCGTTTTTTGCGTGTCGGTCAGCAGTCCGGCCACCGGAAACCGCTCGGGGTTCCCTGTCAGTTGAGCCCGACGGTCTGTCTCTCGTGGTCCTGATCTCGATCGATCAGTTGCGGGCCGACCGACTCGACCCCCGGCTACCTGGAGGTCTCGGCTGGATGGCTCGTTCGGGGCGAGTCTTCTCAAATACACGCCTCGAACACGCTCGATCGGAAACATGCTCCGGTCATGCCACGATGCTCACCGGGCGGCAGCCCGCTGCAGCCGGGTTGCCTGGAAATACGGTTGTGGACCGCGATCGGATGAAGATCCGGTACTGCGTTGAGGACAACTCTTCGCAAGGAGCGATTCTGGGTCGTCGTAGTCGACCCGAGGAAGGTCGATCGCCGCGGTCTTTGCGTGTTTCGAGTCTGGGTGACTGGTTGAAGGCTGAGCAGCCCAAGGCCCGAGTCTACGCGGTGTCAGCCAAAGATCGAGCAGCGATTGCCTTAGGGGGGAAGCGCCCTGACGCGGCCTTCTGGTTGGATCGAAAAGGTACGGGTCGCATGACCACCAGTCGGTATTACCTTCAAGAGCTTCCAGATTGGGTCGAGGCTTGGACAGTTGAAAAAGTTCTGGCGCCGGTTCCTGATGTTTGGCGGCATGCCAGTGGCGACCCGCCTAACGGTGCACGACCGGATGCTTTTGTTGGAGAGTCGACACGTTGGTCGATGACCAGCCCTCATCCGGTCAAGCCCGAGGGCGATACGACGGGCTCCATCGATGCGTTTTTAGCGTCGCCCTTTCTCGATGAACGAACCCTCGCCTTTGCGCGGGCACTGATCACCCAGGAGGATTTGGGTGGCCGGGGTGGAATCGACCTGCTTGCTCTTGGTCTGTCGGGAACGGATTACATTGGTCACAGCTACGGACCGCACAGCCAGGAAGCGAGAGACGCACTTCTCCGTTTGGATCGTTCTCTCGAAACATTCTTCGATTTCCTCCGCCGCCGTTTGGGATCTGAACATTTCGCAGTCGTCTTGACTGCAGATCATGGCGTCCTTCCTCTACCTGAATGGGGCCAGGAGCAAGGAAAAGGGTGCCCGGTGTCGGGCGGGCGAATCGATCCTGTGGGCTTCTACGAAGGCCTATCGGCCGAACTCGAAGAAGTTTTTGGTCCAGGGCCGGAGGAGGCCGACGACGTCGGACCGGGCGATTGGTTTCTGCGCAATGGTTACGAGATCTTTTTTCGGCCCAAAACCCTGGCTCAGAATGGTGCGTCGATCGATCGAGTGACAGCCGTTGCCGAGCGATGGGCCGAACAGCAACCCGGTGTGGCCCGGGTTTGGAAGGGGACCAATCTTGACCGGGGAGAAGGGCCACAGCCGATGCTCGGGCTCTACCGCAACTCATCGTTTGGATCAGGGGCCGGGGCGGATTTGATCATCGAGCCGGCCTACGGGTGTCTTTTTTCGCCGTGGCCAGCCGGCACGAGCCATGGCTCTCCTCACGATTACGATCGAGATGTTCCTCTGGTCTTCATTGGTCCTGGCATCGATTCGGGAGAGGCAGAGGGTTCCGCGGCCCCCGTTGACATCGCGCCGACGTTGGCCCGGGAAATGGGCATAGCCTTCCCTCCCGACTTGGATGGCGAACCGCTTTTATTGCGGAGCGTCTCTCCTTAGCGAACCCTGATGACCAGAGCGTTTGTTTGGCGGACTCGATTAAGTGCGGCGATCGTATCACCGATGGGCTCTCCATGAAAAAAGGCGAACCGAGTTGCCCGATTTGTAATGCAGACATCCCTTTGGCAGGAGATGAGTCTCCGGGTGATGACGTCTTTTGCAGCGTTTGTGGAGCGCCGCTGCGGATCAAGCCGAGTGAAGAGGACTGGGAAGTCGAAGAAGACTTTTAGCCACGGGGAGAGGGTTGGAGTCTCTTCGGCTCAGGGAGTGCCTTCTTGAGAGACGGCCAAGTCTTTTAGGTAGCGGCCATAGTGATTGCTCTTCATGGTCTCCGCGATGGTTTCCAAGTCTTTTGCGCTGATCCAGCCCTGGCGAAATGCGATTTCTTCGATGCAGGAGACCTGGAGACCCTGACGCTCTTGTATGGCTTGTATAAAATTCGACGCTTGCTGGAGAGATTCATGGGTTCCCGTGTCGAGCCAGGCCACGCCCCGACCAAGCAATTCGACGTGCAACGCTTCTTGCTCAAGGTAGGCCACATTCACGTCTGTGATTTCCAGTTCACCACGGGCAGAGGGACGGAGCGTTTTGGCGATCTCAACGACTTTTTCGTCGTAGAAGTAAAGCCCGGTAATCGCGTAATGGGATCGGGGCTGGCTGGGTTTTTCTTCGATACTGACGGCTCGACCCTCTGGGTCGAAATGGACGACTCCGTAGCGTTCGGGGTCCCTGACTCGGTATCCGAAAACCGTGGCGCCTTGAGAGCGACTGGCCGCGCGTTCTAGGTTGCCTCGCAGTCCGGTGCCGTAAAAGATGTTGTCGCCGAGTGCCAAGGCTACGGGCTCGCCCTGGAGGAAAGACTCCCCAATCAGAAAAGCCTGGGCGATACCTTCGGGTGCAGGCTGACCCTCGTATTCGATTCGAATTCCGAGATGGGATCCATCTCCGAATAAGCGTCGAAAAGAGGGGAGGTCGTTTGGGGTAGAAATAATCAGGACGTCGCGAATGCCGGCCAGCATGAGCATCGACAACGGGTAGTAGATCATGGGCTTGTCGTAGACCGGCAATAGCTGTTTGCTGATGCCGCGGGTCACGGGATAGAGACGTGTCCCTGAGCCGCCCGCAAGGATGATGCCCTTCATCGCCACTCCCGATCTGCCGTTGGCTGCTTCAGTGCAGCCACCATGCTACGGCAGATCGTGATGGGAAAGCATCCCCGGTCGTTTGGGGCCTTCGAGCCGACTCGATCACCGCCACAGGTCAGGCGCTTGCTCGGTGTCCTTCGGCGCAGTCTTCCCATTCGCCGGAGAGGCGAACTCGACCACTTTCGAGCATATGAATCACTGTTGCGACAATTTCGTTCTCGTCCTCTGTGACGTCACCGACGGCTTCGATGAGATCGATGAGGGTGTGTCCCTCAGCTGCATCTCCGCCCAACGAAGCTTTTTTCTGTTCGTTTTGGATGGGGCGGACCTCATGCGAAATCGAAGTGTGTTCTACGGGTACGCTGCACGTTTCAGCCTGCATTCCTGTATTCCCCCATTTTTTAGCGTGGTCCTGGTGTCGGTCCATCGGGCTCATTTTGGCCCCGCCTGATTCCTTCTGATCGACCGAACAGGATTCAATCTTCAGCCATTGCATCAATCATGCCCGTAGGGGCTGAATCATTGATCGAGAGAAGAGTGGGATAAAAGAGCTCGTTGCTCTGGAATGCGACCCCGGGGGACGCTCGATGGGTCTGAGTCTGAACGGATTGGTGCAGGGGTGCTCCAAAACGTACAGGGCCATGAGCCGAGCCTAGACCGCAGGTGAGCGGGTGCGTTCAAAGCGGTACGTGAGGGCCTCGGCGATAGCGGGGGCCGAGATGGTCTCATCTTCCTGAAGGTCCGCGATGGTCCGCGCTACTCGAAGAACGCGCTGCGCTGCTCGGGCCGAAAGGCCGAATTGATCGACGGCTCGGCCGAGTAAGCGAAGGGCCTCGCTGCCGGGCACACCGTGCTGGTCGAGGGCTTGGCCCTGGATGCGGGCATTGCAAGCCTGGCCGCGGTTGAGCTGAAGTTTTCGAGCACGCTGGACGATTTGGGCTTGTTGTTGGCTGCTCCGTCCCTTTGCGCCCGAGTTGATCTCGCTCCAGCTTTGAGCGGGAACGGTGAGATGTAAGTCGATGCGATCGAGAAGGGGTCCTGAGAGGCGTTGGCGATAACGCTCGATGCTTCTTTGATCGCAGCGGCAATCTTGTTGGGGGAACCCGAACCATCCGCAGGGGCAAGGGTTCGTCGCACACACCAATAAAAAGTCTGCCGGGAGGCGACATCTTCTGCCAACTCGAGCGAGTGCGATAAAGCGTTGCTCGAGGACTGGGCGCAGCGATTCACGCACCCGCCTGTCAAACTCCGGAAACTCATCAAGAAAGAGAACCCCGGTATGGGCGAGCGACACTTCACCGGGTCGAAGAGGCTGTCCCCCCCCCAGCATCCCCGCGGCGCTGGCAGAATGATGAGGTGCCCGGAAAGGGCGCCGGTCGATCGCCTGCTCGGGTTCGCCGAGCAGGCCGGCTGCTGCGTGAATTTGGGTCGCCTCCAGCACTTCCTGATCCGACAGGGGAGGCAGAAGCCCCGGCAGCCGCTGGGCCAGCATGGTTTTACCCGCGCCGGGCGGCCCAGTGAGAAGGATGCCGTGTCCCCCCGCAGCAGCGATGAGGAGCCCTCTTTTGGCTTGGGCCTGTCCCCGTACATCGCTCAAGCAGGGCAGGGTTTGACGATTGTTGGTTCGCGGGGCGGACTCAACCGCCGGCAGAGAGGTCACCCCATGCAGATGTTCGAGGACGGATTGGAGGCTGGGGGCCCCGATCACCTGAATCCCCTGGGCCAGAGCAGCTTGGGGGGCTGAATCGTGTGGGGCGATGACCGTCGAGCAGCCTGCCTGTTTGGCTGCTAACGCCATGGAGAGCAGGCCACGAACAGGTCGTAAGCGACCATCCAGCGCGAGCTCTCCGAGGAACGCGACGCGCTCGGTGACGCCGGGTTCAAGAGCTCCGCTCGCATTGAGGATGCCGATCGCAATGGCCAGGTCGAGGGCGGCGCCGGATTTGGGAAGCGAGGCTGGCGCGAGATTGACGGTCACCCGGCTCTGAGGAAATCGAACGCCGGAGGCAGCAATGGCGGCGCGCACTCGCGCTGCGCTTTCGCGGACCGAGGTTTCGGGAAGCCCCACGATATCGATCCTTGGGAGCTGGGCACTGATTCGGACCTCAACCTCGACGGGATGGCCTTCAATGCCAACCAGAGCTGCGCTCATCACCTGGGTCACGCGGACGGGTTCTCCGTCGGGACCGGGAGAGGTCGAAGGGCGTGCTGGTGCCTGCCAAACGGGGCAGACTGGTTCACGCTGCCGAGAGTGCTTCCAGGTGTTCAGCTGGGGAGGGCAGGATTCCCAGGGTGGAACCCTGCCCTCCAGCTTCTGAAAGCCCCGCGAGGAGCGGGTCCGTCTATAAGGAAGTGGTGCGAAGCCATCTCGCGTGTCATGAAAAAACGTAAAAATCCCGAGTGACTCGAAAAAACGAGGATTTTGGGCAACTTTTGCTTCTCTGAGGGCGTGCGGCGAGTGTAGGCCGACGACAAGACTCAGTGGAAGGGAATCTGTGATGCGATGTGGAATGAGGCGAAAAGGCTTTAAGGCAACGCCCGGTCTGCTTTGTTTGATCCTGCTCCTCGCTGGGAGCGGCTGCCGCACGGGCGGCCAGCGTGGCTCAGATCCGGTCCAATTCTCAGGCCAGCGGGTTCTTTCTACGGCGGCGGAACTCGCCGACCGGGCCTCGACGGAGTCTGGGAAGCGGCACCATGGCCAGACAGCCGCGTTTGCTTGGATCGAAGGGCAGTTACAGGAACTCGGCGCCGAAGAGCTTTTGTCAAAAAATTCGGATGCATCTGCTGAACTTCCGCCGTCGGCGAAGCCCTTGATCGGCGTTTTGCCTGGACGTTCTCCCGACGTTTTCCTACTCGCGGCAACCTGCTGTGCCGAGTCCCCGGCTTCTCCGCCGGGGGGGAGGAGGGCGTCCATCGACTCAGTTTCGGGCGCCGCGGTGGTGCTCGAGCTCGGACGAGTTCTAAAACACACCGAACAGCCCTTCACAGTCTGGCTGGCCTTCTTCCCGGATCCCGTTGATTCAGGCCAGGCGGCTCAGCAGGAGCAAGACGTTGCAACACGGCTCACCCGGGAGCCCCTCCGTCTTGCAGTGTTCTTTGAGTCACTGGCTTGGCCGAAACTCCGTGTGATTCGAGATCTTCATTCCCAAGGCGTTTACCGAGAAGCGTTTTGGGAGAGCGCCCGATCTCTCGATCTCGGGGCAGTTTTCGTGCAGTCCGCTCCGTTTGGCTCGCCGGCCGGCTCTCATCGGCTTTTGTTGGAAGAAGACTTTCGGCCGGTCGTGGCGCTGGTTGGAGAACCCGGTTTCGAAGAGGGGTCGCCGTCGAGAGGGCAGCGTCTTGACGAATTGGGACGGGTTGTCCTCGATGCTTTGCAACGCATCGCTACCCGCTTGGAGTCGATTGACGAATTCAGCGGGAAGGCTCCGAAGAGCGAGCTTCTTCCGAAACCATCGCATCGTCTGGATTGAACGAGCGTTCGTTGTGTTCGGGCCAGGGGTCGCGCTCGACTATGATGTCAGCCGACAACGAACTCTGCCTGGGCGGGGTGGCTTGCCGACTTTTCGGTTCACGGGGGCCGAGAGGAGATCGAGAGTGCGGCGCAGAATTTTGACAACTCTGAGGGTGTTCAGGCTCAGTTGGGTCTGGGCTTGCATCGGGCTCACGTGGCCTGAGGGAGCGCTCTTGGCGGCTGAGCCGGCGCCGGTCGAAATCGAAATTGTCTCGCCGAGACCCGACGAGATCGTTCGGAACCGCGTGACAGTCGCTCCGATTCGAGGACGAGCGCGTTCGGGCAGCGACGCCCCGACGGACTTCGACGTGATGATTGCGATCGACGTTTCACACTCAAGTCGATTCCCGAGCGGTATTGACGTGGATCAAGACGGTGAGACCGGTCTCAATCCGGAACAGGAGCTCGTCGCACCGGGCACCTATCCTGAGGGGATAGTATGTAGCGACCCCGAGGACACCATCCTCGCGGCAGAGGTCCTGGCGGCGCGTCAACTTTTGGAGATTCTCGATCCAACCCAAACCCGGGTGGGGGTGCTGGTTTTTTCCGGGGCAGTGGATCCCTCTACCGGACAGCGCCTCCGCTTAGATCAACGCGACGCACTTTTGAAAGTACCGCTGACCGACGATTTTGGAGCGGTTTCAAGCGTTCTCGATGAGATCTTGGAGGAGGGGGCCTACGGCGCAACTAATTTTGCGGCGGCCATTCAACTAGGAGTGGTTGAGTTGTCGGGGTTGTCACGGTCGTACAGCGAACCGAGGCCCGGTGCTCGAAAAGTCATTCTCTTCTTAACAGACGGCGTGCCCACTTTTCCGTTTGGGAAGGGGACGAGCCCAGATCCCGAAGATACCGAGGCCGCGATTGCAGCGGCCCGTTTGGCCAAAAGTGCCGGAGTCACGATCAATAGTTTTGCGATCGGACAGCAAGCGCTGGTCTCGCCACTGGCCTTGACCGAAATTTCGTCGATCACGCAGGGCACATTTACAGCGGTTCGGAATGCCGGCGATATCGTCAATTTTCTTTCAGGCGTTTCCTTTGCCAACATTTCCGATGTCGTGGTGACCAACTTGACCACGGGTGATATTTCGTTCGACGTCGAAGTCCTTCCTGACGGCAGCTTTCTGGCCTTTGTGCCGGTCCGTGAGGGTAAGAATCAGGTAGAACTTGCGGCTCTGGCCTCGGATGGAGGAGAGCAGCGCATTCAGATCGATGTTGATTTCGAAAAGTCGGGCCTCACCCCTCGGGAGTTGGCGATCGAGCTTGAGCGAGTCAAGAAGCGTAATCAGGCGTTGATGCGCTTGATTGAGCAAAGGCGAATCGAGGCCTTCCGGGAACGGCAGCGAAAGCGCATCGAAGTTGAGGCCGAATCTACATCGGAGCGGTAGGGGCCTCTCGAATCTGACGTCGCTTGAGGCGCCCGCCGACATAGAACGACACGACATCGGCGACGCCGTCTTCATCGAGGTCTTCCTCCCGTCGGATGAGCAGCGAGGTTCCGTCTCGGGCTTCGAAAAAATCGATCACGTCGGCCATTCCGTTGCCGCCTCGGTCACGCTCGATTCGGGCGACGCGCTCAAGGCCCGATTCGGTGACGTAGCGAGTCCAGAGATCCATGCGTCCGTCGCGATCGCGATCTTCCTCACTCCGCGTCCGTAGCTTCTCTTCGTAAAAAATGACCAAGTCGACGACGCCATCGTTGTTGGCGTCGTGTCGCTCCTCTGTCAGGGCATCGCCTCGATATCGATAGAAGACATCGCGAACACCATCATCGTCTCGGTCGAGCTCGCGAATGGCGACGCGCCCATCTTGATAGCTTTCGAACGCGTCCGGATTTCCATCATCGTTTTCGTCGAGGGCACGCTGTGTCGGTTCTCCGGACTGATAAAGGGTCCAGGCATCGAGGATGCCGTCGTAGTTTCGGTCTTCTTCCTGCCGAATGATTTCGCCACTTTGACGATCGACAAAGCGGATGAGCTCGGGTCGCCCATCGCCATCGGCATCGAGTGTGAGCCGGTGGACCCGTAGCGAAGCGTTGTTCCCCCATGTCCCGGGCGCCACGGTCTCGGAATTACGGTCGAAAATTTCCTCGGGCAGGGCACGAATCGGGGGACTGAGCGCCGCGGTTCGGGGGTCCGTGATGCGAAGATCGGGAGGGACTGAATCGAGAGGGGGCGCCCCGTCAGTGGCTTCTCCACGGATGCTCCTCAGCAAGCGAGCTTGCTGAGTCTGCTGATCCAGCAGGGCTTCTTCGAGGGGAGCGGCGGCTTCCCGGTGGCTTGCGCGCTTTTGCTTGGCCGCGGCTTCCCATTGCTCTTGAGCGGCTTGGCGCGCTCGGGCTTCGTCGCTGGCCCGTTGTGATTGCTGGTCTTGGTTCAGGCGCGCGGCCGCCTCGGCCTGCTCCCGTAAGCCGGCTTCGGGCGGGGCGGAGGCATTGTTTTTCGGTGGCTCCGCAGACGCCGGACCCATCCCGGCGAAGAGGGCGACCAGGAGGCAGAGTGCCTGGTAGCCCAATCGGGTACGGATGGGTTCGGGGGTCGGGGAGAGGCGGTCGGGTGTGATGTTTTTTCGGGTCACGAGGCCATCGAGGATTCCACAACCGGCCCAATCCCGGCAATGGCAGGGGCTTCTCGCATCGCTCAGGGCTGCGGTGCCGGCAATATTCCCGTGATGGTACTCAAATTAACCCCTAGGGGGGGGGCCCCGCCGTCCAGGCTTCCGGACTGCCCTAGACTCAGGGCTGTCCTTTTTGGCTTCTGACGCATCGCGTCGGTACCGGGCGGGGCAGAGTCCAAGGGCCCCGGATTGGTCGGGGTCGGGCTTCTACAGAAGGGGATGAACGTGGGGCTCACCCTCATCCGCAAGAGCACAGGCCGTCCCCCCAAGCGCGATCCCAAGGTGGCGCTGGTTCTGGCCGGAGGCGCCGTCTCCGGCGGCGCGTTCAAGGTGGGCGGACTCAAGGCACTCAACGACTATCTGGTGGGTCGGGACGTCACGGGGCTTGACACCTACGTGGGTTTGTCTGCCGGGGCTTTGCTCGCTGTTCCGTTGGCCGGCGGCATCGGGCCGGATGAAATGATCCGGGTTCTCGAGGGAACCAGCGAACGCTTCGAGCAGCTGCGTCCCCTCGACTTCTACAATCCGAACTGGCGAGAATTCGTCGGGCGTCCGGCCCGATTTGGTATGGATCTGGCTTCGTATCTGCCCGGCGTCTCGCTCGACTTGCTCCGGCAATTACCCGGTCTGCCGGATTCTCTGGGCGGGCCGGCTCGAGACCTCATCAGCCAGCCGACGTGGGCGGGTGTCGAGCGTTTCGTGATGGCGATGATGGAGCAAACGACGCCAGACCGGGAACTGCCTTCTCCAACGAACCATTTGCCGTCTGGTTTTTTCGACAACAGCTCCTTAGAGCGTTGGATGCGCAGGGGTTTGCAGCGGAGCGGTTTGCCGAACGATTTCGCTGAATTCCAACGTCGCCGCAACGTTCGCCTCTATCTCTCAGCTTGTGATCTGGACACCGCGGACCGAGTCGTTTTCGGGGCGGACGAAAACAGTGAAGTGACAATCGCGCAAGCGATCCAGGCTTCGACCGCATTGCCGATTTTTTATCGACCGGCTCGGCTCAACGGCGTCGACTATGTAGATGGTGGGGTCCGGAACACGGCGAACATTGATGTAGCCATTGAAAAGGGTGCTGACCTGATTATCTGTTACAACCCTTTCCGACCCTTCCTCAACAAGACTGACGAAGAAGTCTTGGATCCCCGTTATTTCGCAGATGGCCGCTATCTCGCCGACCGGGGCTTAAAGTTGGTCCTGAATCAGGTCTTCCGAACGCTTTTACATTCCCGCCTGAAGTTGGCGCTGCAGCGTTATTTAGCCGACGACCGGTTTCAAGGCGATATCGTTTTGATTGAACCCCGAGAACATGACCGTCATTTTTTCGATCTGAATCCGATGGCTTTCTGGCGGCGAGCTGAAGCCGTGCAGCATGGCTTCGAGTCGGTGCATGACACGATCGAGCGGAACTTCGAGCAGCTCCACGAGGTCCTTGGGGCCTACGGACTGGAAATGAGCCGGGAAGCCGCCGCGGGTCGAGCGCAGCGAATCCGCGAGGAACGGGGGTGGTCGCCGGTGGCGGCTCCGGAGACGTCGGACCGAGAGGCGGCTAATTTGAGGCTGGTCCGCGTCTGAGGCCATTGGTCCCGGCCTCGCTGTTGCCAAAGCTTAACGATTTCGGTATATTGACCACTCCAAGAGGGACCGCTCTGCATCCTGAGATCGATATCGACCTTTCGATGGCCTGAGGGTGACCCGCGGAGTTCTCTCAGAAGTTGCCCGCCCCGCAGAGCAAGGGAGACGGGCTCCCGGGCCGCTGCGCCCTGTTAGAAAAGATTAAAAGGCAAGGGGCTCCCCCTTTCCTAATGATTCGGTTCAACTCCCTTTAGGCGGATACGGAGGCACCCCGACTTCATCGATGTGCACCCTGATCGCCGTTCATCGCTGCCTACCCGGTCGCTGGCTCGTTGTTGGAGCCAATCGAGACGAGTTCTTCGACCGTCCGTCGGAGCCTCCTCGTCTCAGGTTCTCCGGAGAAACCCGCGTCGTGGCGCCCCTCGACCGTCGGGCTGGGGGAACTTGGCTTGGCTTGGGCGCAGGAGGTGTGTTCTCGGCTCTAACCAATTTGGCCAGCGGACCGCC
>JAQWNI010000206.1 GCA_029268645.1 Myxococcota bacterium | reverse complement strand
TGGCGGCAGAGCCCGAGGCCGCTTCCATCGCCTTCGTCCGTGCTTTCGATCCCTCGATTCCAGAGTTGGCCGCGGACCCCAATCGTCTAACACAAGTTTTCCTGAACTTGGCACGCAACGGAATCCAAGCTCTGGAACACCATGCCGGAAACCTTGAAATCATGACACGCATGCAGTGGCAACATCGCCTGGTGGACCAAAAGGGGCAGCCCGTCCCGACCGTCGAAATTGTCTTTTCCGACGACGGGCCCGGTATACCCGAGGAAATTATTGACAGGCTGGCTACACCATTTTTTACGACGAAACCAGACGGAACCGGGCTGGGACTGGCCGTGTCCCGACACTGGGTAACACGGCACGGAGGCCGACTCCGAATTGGTTCAGGTCCTGAAGGGGGCGCGAAAATTCACATTGCTCTGCCGCTGCGGGCCGATCTATTCGTCTCTTCGCGTGACTTCTCGATCGTGGACAAAACGCCCTCCCGCCGCGACCTGCGCCGCCCCTGACCAGCGTCCGGACGCCCGATCCAGAAAGGCTCATTATGGAATCGACACAGGAGAACAAACGCTCACTGCGGATCCTCGTCGCCGACGACGAGGAATCGATCCGTTTCGTTCTACGGGAGGCCCTTGAGGGGGAAGGGCATATTGTCGAAGAAGCCAAGGATGGGGAAGCAGCCATCCAAGCCCTCTCAGCTACAGAATTCGACTTGGCTTTCGTAGATATCCGGATGCCCGGAATCAGCGGCCTTGAGGTACTTGAGCAAATTCGCGCAACCGGTTCAGCGACCGCCATCGTCATCATCACCGCCCAAAACACGATGGACAACGCCGTGGAAGCGATGAAACGCGGTGCCCTGGATTACCTCGTCAAACCCTTCTCTCTCGCCGAAGCCATGGCTCTTGCCGAGCGGGCCAGTAGTACCCGAGCTCTTCAACGTGAAGTTCGGGAATTACGTCGAGAGGTAGGCCGCAGCCTCTCGCCGGGGGGCGAAAGGCTCGTCGGGAGCAGCCCCGAATTACTCGATATATTCAAAACCGTTGGCAAGGTTGCGGTGCGAAACGTCCCTGTGCTGATCACCGGTGAGAGTGGAACAGGGAAAGAGCTGGTCGCCCGGGCGCTGCACACGACGAGCTTGCGCAGCGAAGCACCCTTCGTCGCGGTCAATGCCGCAGCGATTCCTCGGGAGCTTCTAGAAAGCGAACTCTTCGGCCACGAACGCGGCGCTTTTACGGGCGCCATTTCCGCTCGCCTAGGTCGGTTCCGGGAAGCCTCGGGCGGAACCTTATTTCTGGATGAGATTGGAGACATGCCTGTCGAATTGCAGGCCAAGCTTCTTCGAGTACTGCAGAGTGGAGAAGTGATTCCCGTCGGTGGACGCGAACCGGTGCATGTCGACGTCCGGGTTGTAACGGCAACACACCGCGACTTGGACCGCGCGGTCAGGGAAGGCGGCTTTCGAGAAGACCTCCTTTACCGGCTACGTGTCGTCCCCATCGCGATCCCTCCCCTGAGAGAGCGCGGCGCCGATGTCAGTACTCTCGCGGCTCACTTCGTCGAGCGATACGCCGAGGAACTTTGTGGTCTTGATATTTCGATGGCTCCTTCAACGCTTGCCTATCTCGAGCAATATGAGTGGCCTGGCAACGTGCGTGAGCTCGAGAACGCGATCAAGAGGGCACTGGTTCTGGCAACGACTTCAATCCTCTCACCAGCAGACTTCCATTTCCTAGAAGAAGGGGGCGTGACCGAGCCCGAGGGAATCCATCTCACCGATCTAGTGACCGAGACCGTTCGCTCTGCTCTCACGGCGCCAGAACCGAAGGAGATCTATCGCCTTCTCCTTGAGCAGGTCGAAAAGCCTTTGGTGGAGACCGTACTCCGCCACACCGAGGGGAACCAGATCCGAGCCGCAGCCCTGCTCGGAATCAATCGCAACACACTCCGCAAGAAGATCGCCGACCTCGGTATTGATCTCCCTCAGCGCGAAAGCTGAGCATGGGCAACGGATTTGAACCGGTAGACGCCTGGGATTTTCGCGGCTTGCATGTCCTCGTGGATGACGACCCTCGCTGGTCCCTGGACCCTGTTGCTCAAGCCGAAGCGGCCTGCCGGGGGGGGGCGGATGTGCTGCAGCTACGCTGCAAGCACGCTAGCGATCGACAATGCCTTGCATGGGCAGCGCCGATCCGGGCGTTAACTCGCCAACATGGCGCTCGCTTTGTCGTGAATGATCGTTTTGACTTGGCCCTCGCAGCGGGTGCGGATGCGGTCCACCTCGGGCAATCAGATCTAGACCCGGCAACAGTGTATTCGGCGGTAGACCGACGAATCGCCATCGGCCGCTCAACCCACACCGATGCCCAGCTTGTCGCCAGCAGAAAGGAACCAATCGACTACGTGGCCTTTGGTCCAGTTTTCGGCACGCAGTCCAAGGAATCCGAGTATTCGGCTCGAGGCCTTAAAGCCCTCCTCCGCGCAAAGGAAATCGTTGGAGACCGCCCCTTAATTGCAATCGGGGGGCTCTCGGTCCAAAACCTGGAGGCCGTCATAGCCGCCGGCGCCCAGGGCGCGGCGGTCATCTCCGCAGTGGTCGACAGCTCGGACCCAGAGGCCAGTACTCGAGCACTCTCCGGATTTTTTAGAAACCAAGCCAGGGGCCAGGTCGGTAAACAGTGAACCAATCGGGGGGCTTCAGTGGTTCGTGCACGGCCTCGCCCGGCGGATTACGGACGCCGAGAGACTGTCAGGAGCCGATTAACCATACCTGCCTTCGGAATCTAACGATCTCGACTACACTGGCGATTCGATGACTGCCAAGCCCGAACTCATTCCGCTGCCCACCTCTCCAAACAACGTTCCTTGGCCAACACGAGACTGGACCACGGCACCCGTGGACTCTCGAGTCGATCGCGGCCGACTGGAAACCATGCTCGACGATGCCTTCGCCCAACCCGCTCCGGAGGACTTGGAGCGGACCCATGCGATCATCATCGTGCAAGGTGGCGCGATCGTGGCCGAGCGCTACGCGGAAGATGCAGGCCCCCAGGACACATTCCTCTCTTGGTCAATGGCAAAGAGCATTACAAGTGCGCTGGTCGGCATCTTGGTCCGGGACGGACGGCTCGACCTCAAGGGGCCCATGCAAGTTCCCGAATGGTCTGAGAGCGATCCGCGGTCCAGAATCACGATCGATCAAATGCTTCGAATGGTCGACGGACTCCGTTTCCGCGAGGCTGAAGATTTAGGGCGAGGTGCCATCCGTTACTACCCCGCTGAAGAATCCGACGTGATTCCCATGTTGTTCGGTGAAGGCCAAACCGACGTCGCGGGCTTCGCCTCAGGTCTGCCAAAGGTCGCCGATCCAGAAACTCGCTGGAACTACAACAGTGGGGGCAGTAACTTGCTCTCGCGTTTAGTCGGGCAAACCGTCGGAGGCGGCCGGGAAGGGATGGAGCGCTTCATGAAACGCGAGCTCTTCGCACCCATCGGGTTTGAATCGGCCGACCCCCGGTTTGATGACGCAGGCACCTTTGTCGGCTCCAGTCATTTTTTCGCCACCGCACGGGACTATGCCCGATTCGGGCTGCTCTACCTACGAGACGGATGTTGGGATGGCCAACGAATCCTCCCAGCGGGCTGGGTCGACTATTCCCGTACACCCGGGCCGGCCTCCGGGGGCCTATACGGAGCGCACTTCTGGACGATCCCTGGCAGCCTCGGGCTTTTTTATTGCAGTGGAGCCCAGGGACAACGCATTCTGATCAGCCCCAAACTCGACCTCGTCATTGTGCGTCTGGGCAAGACACCACCCCACAAAGTTGATGCTGTGGTTCGTTACTGCAAAGACCTGGTGGACCTCTTCCGTGCAACCGCGAATTGAGAGCTAAAAAAGAGGCCTCGCTGCCGAGCCGGTTCGAAATCGATCCGCTTCGAATCACGGCTCAAAAACCAGAGCGTCATATCCCTCTCGCTCTCCCGGCCTCCCTACTGACTTCTTCGTTCCCAGGAATTCTACGGGATCGGTTCATCGAGCCCTTCGCACCGAGCCTACGGACCCTCAATCGCGGCTGCGGGCCGCGGCAGGGGGAGAAAGCGAACCCTTTTTGTCCTCGGCCTGCGGTGGGGTGGAGTCGAAAAAAAACACTTCAAGAATCATCAATCCGACACCGACGACAATTGCACTATCCGCAATGTTGAAAGTCGGCCAGGTGTATCCGTTCCAGAGGTGAACGTCGAGAAAATCGATGACCTCGCCGTGGATCAATCGATCCAAAAGGTTGCCCAGTGCGCCCCCCATAATGAGTCCCAATGCCATGGGTGAGAGCCGCGATTCGGGTTCGTGACGGGACAGAAAAACGAGCAGGAGAATGATCGACACGACTGTCGAACCAACAAAGAAGAGCATTCTCCACTCATACGCACCCGTGGCGAAGAAACTAAATGCACCGCCAGGGTTTCGTACATAGGTGAGATCAAAGACCCCCGGGATCACAACCAACCGCTCGCCATAGTGAAAATTTGCCAAAATGGCGTACTTGGTGATTTGATCCAGCGGAAATGAAAGGGCCAGTGCGGCCAAAAACCACTTGGTTTTCGTCGTCATGGCCTGACTCTAACATGACTCCTTCGCCCTGGTCAGCGCTGCTCTAATCGCTTTTCGAAATCAGGCCTGTGATACCCTGACGGTCACGCGGGCGATCGGCTCGCCAAGGACGAAAGAGTGCGGCGAAAAAGTCAATTGGCCAGAACCGCATGGGTCTTGCCGATGGCCGGCCTCGGGATCTTGGTCGGGCTGCTGCTGTTGTCATGGGACCCGCGACCGGTGACCGACACGTCCTTTGACCAATCCGAAAATGGCCTGTGGCTGGGCCATCGCTGGTTCACAGGCTTTGGAGTCCGAGATGCTCAACCCGTCACGCGAGAAAACACCGAAGACCTGATCCAGACCTTCGCAAATCGCGGCATCCGTTATGCCTTCGTTCACGTTGGACCGGTCAGACCGGATGGCACCATCGAAGATCAACCCGGACCACTGCTCCGGCAAGTCATGGCACAGACGCCAGAAGTGGTTTGGCTCGCCTGGCTCGGCGCACGGGTCGAACAACTTTCGCTCGCAAGCTCCTCATTCCAAACAGGGCTGGCGCAAACGATCCAGTCTTTGCAGGAGGCGGGCTTTCAAGGCGTTCACTTCGACTTTGAGCCCCTCAAAGACAATCACCCCGGGTACCTCGATGTGCTTGAGAGCGTGCGCAGTCAGTTCGGAAACGACTTTCTCATCAGCCAAGCGACTCCGCGGGCAGGCCCTTTCGGAGTCTCCCTGGAGCCGTTCAACGGAAGCTTCTGGTCTAAGAGCTTCTATCGAGAAACCATGGAAAGATCCGATCAAACGGTCGTCATGGCCTACGACACCGGCCTTGACTTCACGAAGGGCTACGTAGCCTTCGTCAAGCACCAGACTCAGTTGATCGGTCAATGGGCCTGTTCAGTAGAGAACCACCAATTTCTGATCGGAGTTCCTTCGTACGAAGACGTTCCCATTTACTCTGACCCCCGAGTGGAGAACCTGCACACGGCCGCCTTAGGGGTCCGTTCGGCGCTGGAAGAAAACCCCCGCTCAGATTGCTTCAGCGGTATCGCGATCTACGCATATTGGGTGACCGATCCAAGCGAGTGGGCGACACTGGAGGAAAGCTGGACTTTCCCCGGCCAGAACACCGATTAGATTCGGATCGGGAGCGACTCGCAATTACGCGATAGCAGCAGACGCGTCCAATGTCTTCCGGACGCTCTCCCGGAGCCTTTTGACCGAGAAGGGCTTGGCCAAAACTTCCACGTTGGGTGGCAGCGCGCTCACCTTCATGCTGTGGCTGGAGTAGTAGCCAGACATAAACAAGATTGGCAGATCCGGCTTTTCGGCCCGCAGCGTGTGTGCCAGATCGGCGCCGCTCAAACGAGGCATCACAATATCGCTCAGCACAAGATCGGGAGGGCTCTCCAACTCCCGATAGACATCCAAGGCATGCTGACCGTCCGATGCCTCGATGACCGAATAGCCAGCCCGCACCAGGATACGGTGAGTCAAGTTCCGGAGGGTGGACTCGTCTTCGACAAGAAGAATCCGCTCGTGACCCGTCTCGACGGGACTTTCATCGAATATCGGTTTCGGAGTGGGTGCCGGCGCCTCTTTGCACTTTGGCAAAACGATATGAAAACTCGTGCCCTGACCGACCTCGCTCCTGAGTTCGACCGCCCCACTGGCCTGCTCGACAATTCCGTACACCGTCGAAAGACCCAACCCCGTGCCATGGCCCTCGCCCTTCGTGGTAAAGAACGGTTCGCAGGCGCGATCAAGCGTTTCAGGATCCATCCCGCACCCCGTGTCCCGTACGATTAATTCCACTGCGCCGCTCGCGAGTGTATCGCGACGGTTATAGTTCGACCCGCCCCTCACCTCGATACTCAACCGATCTCCCTGTGTCATGGCATCCGCCGCATTCATCGCCAAATTCAGAATGACCTGCTCCATAAGTGCCGGGTCGAACCAGACTTTTGTATTCTCGCCCGCTTTCAGGTGCTCGAACTTGATCGACTCGCCGAGTAATCTCCGAATCATTGGTTCTAAACTCGCAACGGTCTGATCGAGATCAATCGATTCCGGACGGGCAACACGTCGACGGCTAAAGGTCAGCAGGCTCTCCGTCAACACCGCACATCGCTCAGCGACATCCACAATTTCACGGCCGGCCTGATAGAATTCCGTATTCGATTTAGATCTCTCCAGGATCGAATCGGCACTGGCCAGAATGACCGTCAAGTAATTATTGAAGTCATGCGCGATCCCTCCGGCCAACTGGCCCACCGCCCTCATTTTCTGAGCATGTCGCAGTTGCTCCTCGAGGCGCCGGCTTTGACTCACATCCTGAAGAAGAATCTGGCCACCGATAACCGCCCCGTGCTCGTCCTGAAGCGGGGAAATGTACGCGGAGGCTTCGACGGCCTTTCCATACTTACTGGTGAAGAAAAAATCTGTCTTCACGGATTCTCCCGCAGCAACGCGCGAAATGGCGTCGAGGGACTCCTCCGAAGCCAGTACAGAGGAACTCCAAACATTGCGCGCATTCAGGTCCTCCACAGAGGGAGCACCGACCAACTCGGCATACGCCGAATTCGCAAAAACGATATCCATGCTTTGGTCGACAAGCAGAACACCCAGGGGCGATTGGCCAACCATCAATCGATAACGGCGTTCACTTTCTTGAAGAGCGAGCTCCGATCTCTTTCGGTCCTCAATATCACGGCTCACAACGTACAGCCGCTGCTCACCGGAATCCGCGAAGAAATTCGAAGTGCTGGTCTCGTACCAGCGGTAGCTACCGTCAGCCTGAAGGCCGCGCGTCTCCAGATCGGCAGGCCGAAAACCAAGCTGTCGCCCTGCAGAAATTGATTCCTTGACCTCGCCTCGGTCGTCGGGATGAACCAGATCAAGAATGTTCGTGCCGTCAATCTCCCCTTCCTCCCAGCCCGCCGAGCCAGTCCCGAATCGCCCCAAAACGAGCCCCCCCTCATCGACCTCTACCAAAATCTGTTTGTCATGAGCCAACAGAGCGGAGAGACGTTGCCGAGAGGCGAGAGACTCCCTTTCAGCCAGTCGCTGCGCGTTGCGGGCATGGCTGAGCGCGACACCAAATGCGATGCACGCGGCGAGAAGAAAGACAAAGGAAATAGCAGTCAGCAGGGCCAATGAGGACACCTCGATGCTCCGGGAGGCAGCAACCTAGCAAGCCTTCTTCCCAATAAAACGAGGCAAACCCTTTTCGAGCATTAAAGGTACGCCGAGTAGGGGGAAAACCTGAGTCGGCCTACTGTTTTCTCCGAATCCGAAGTCAGGCTGAGAGCACTGCAAAGTAACAGCCGACTAGGCACCTCGCGCCCCCGCCGACACCCCCATACGAAGCGCGGCGTGAGCAGCTGCCCATCGAAGGCGCGGATCTGATGCTACAGCGTCCTCTCGCAAGCAAGCTTCACAGAGTTTGATCGCATGCTCCTCGGCAGAACACGCTGCGACGTAACGCATTTCTGCGTCTTCCACTGCCAAGCGCCTAATTTCCTCGTCAACTGTATCCCGCGACCCGACCCGAGATGCCCCTCGAGTCATGACGAGAGCGCCGACAGCCTGCGTCGCGAATCCCACTGCTCGACGTAAATCCGAGGCTTGAAGTTCTGAAGCCAACAAACGAATTGCGCTGGGCAAGGTCACTGCATGGGCCAATGCAACCTTTTCATCTGGATTTTCAAGATAACGACCCGCCGCCACAGCACAGAGCGCGGAAATCTGCGCAAGGCCCTGATGAGAATCCAGATCAAGCGAAGCCACGCCCTCGACGAAATCAAGGCGCCCCTCTAGAGCCAAGACGCTATCGGAAAAAAATGATCCGGACCGCTCCTCGATGGGGAGGGGAGAAAGCGACTCAACCCATGCCGCTGGACTGCGGCCTATCACCGGGTCGGAACCGGGTTCACCCGGCAATGCTTGATAGCGACTCGCCCAGTAGCCAAGTCCGTAGGCGACTTCCTGAATCCGGGGTTGGGTCTCCGAGCTCCGAACCGCCCGGACAGCGTGGGCGGTTCGCAACAAACCATGCCCCGCCGCCGCAAACAATCCGGGCAAAAGATGGGGAAGCCACTCGGAGAGGACTTGCTCCCAGGATGAATCTTCTACGCAATGGCAAAACGTAACAACCCAATCTGCATCGGCTCCATTCCCAAGGGACTCGCGCCGTTTGTCATGGGCAATCAATTCTCCTTCTTCCAAAATTCCGAGACGAGGCGTGTAAACGTCCGCGAGGGCCGGAATCAAGGCCGCGTGGCCGAGGGCGTCAAGCGCCTCCGCCGCCATCGGTCCGTGATTCGAATATCCCCCTCCATATTCGAGACGACCTCGCTGAAATTGGGGTAGCACCTGATCAAGTTCGCTCATCGCGCCCTCCCTCCCAAGTCACCATGCCAATGAAGCCACGGGGTTTTCTCTGTTCGCTACTCTCAGAAGTACTTCTTCAGAAAGGGAGAAAAAATGCCCGCCGCCGTCAGCGAGCCTCAGATTCTGGAAGCGCTCCGTCCGATTGAAGATCCTGACTTCCGAAAGAGCATCGTCGACCTCGGCTTTATTAAGAATCTACAGGTCGAAAACCGAAAGGTCTCGTTTGATATCGAATTGACGACCCCTGCCTGCCCTGTGAAGGCCGAATTTGAGCGTGCGGCGCGCGAAAAGGTTCTAGCCCTTGAGGGTGTCGACGAGGTCACGGTGAATATGACTGCCCAAACTCGTCAGGCCGCCTCGACCATTCAGGATAAGCTCGTCCTACCGGGTGTCAAAAACATGCTGGCCGTGGCCTCGGGAAAAGGCGGGGTCGGGAAGAGCACGACGGCACTCAATCTGGCGCTCGCCATGCGACAAAGCGGCGCCCGAGTCGGGATTCTTGACGCGGACGTCTACGGACCCTCACTCCCCCTCTTGACCGGGGTTTCCGGACGCCCTCAAACGACCGCGAACCAGCGAATCGTTCCGCTCGAGGGATTTGGGCTGAAATTGATGTCCATGGGTTTTTTCGTGACGGACGATTCGCCGGTCATCTGGCGGGGACCAATGGTGCACGGCTTGATCAAGCAATTTCTAACGGATGTCGCGTGGGGCGAACTCGACTATCTGATTATCGATCTTCCGCCGGGGACCGGGGATGCGGCGCTTACCTTGACTCAACTTGCCCCGCTCTCCGGGGCGGTAATCGTCACGACTGCCAACGATCTGTCAGTGATTGACGCCCGAAAGGGACTGCAGATGTTCAACAAGGTGAACGTTCCGGTTCTAGGAATCGTCGAAAACATGGCCTACTTCACTCCGCCAGAGCTCCCCGATAAACGCTATTACCTCTTTGGTCGGGATGGCGGGAAACGAGTTGCCGAAGAACTCGGCGTCGATTTTCTAGGCGAGGTACCGATCGATCCCCGCATGGCCGACTACGGCGACCGCGGAGAGCCCATCGTGTGGGTCGCGCCGAACTCAGAAACCGGGCAGTCTCTAAAGTCCGTTTCGGATGCCGTCGTTCGCAAGCTTTCCGTACTCGCGATGGAGGCCCCCCAGGCCGACGCAGAGATCACCTGGGAAAGCTAAAGCCCCTCTACGGACTCTCTCGTGCAGAGTCATGGAGGAGATATAGAAACAGAGGCGGCGTAGGAGCAACCGGCCCTTCTGCGAGCCGTTCCAGGAATTTTTCATAGCTATCAAATCGATCCAGTTTCAACCCTTCAGGCAGGTCAAAAAATTTTTCCGACATGATCAGGTTGGGGTTCCAGTTGAGCCAATCCAGCCGTCCCGTCCGGCCAGTGGAACGGCTATAGCTCTCTAGACGGACTGGCAAATCCATTCGCCCGGCATCGACCCAGAGGGTTCTCTTGCCTGCTTCGTCGGTGACCCTGTAGATATCGACTGGAATCCCATTTAATGTCTCGCTCCGGATCTTCTCGCCTCCGTCTTCGAGAATCTCCTGTAGCTCCAACCCAAAAGGCCTCAACCGCGTCTCATCTGCCGCGACCACTTGGGACGAACGTTTCACTCGATACCCTTCTCCCGTCAAGCGGTCCCAGGTGTAGTAGTCCTTGCCGTTGACCAACGTGACGATTGGATGGCCGGAAATAATTGTCTCGGATCGGAATCGAGCGCCGCTCGACCAGTAGTGCACGATGATGAACTCGGATTGAGAACGGCCAACCGTCGTCGCGTAGAGGCCATGGACCGCCCCTTCGGGCAATTCTAGTTTGGGCACCGGGGCTCCGGGGCCCACGACGGGGGATTCAACCTTAGGCGCTGCGGCCGCGATCCAAGGGAACGCCCCCATCACAGTCAAGACCAAGAGCCAAGGCGAGCATATCTTTAGATGACGTCCGATCATGAGTTTCCTTTTGGTTCAGAAAAAAGTCTCGCAGAAGATAACCAGCTCAATTGCTCGCGGGATCCCCCGTCAGGCTGAGTGAGCGGCCCTCCATCCATGACGGGATCGGTTGGGCAAGCAGGTTTAGGATTGTCGGGGCCACATCGACGCTCCGAACCCTCGACAACCGCCGGCCGGGCTCGACACCTCGCCCGATTGCGTAGAAAACGGCATCCATCTCGTGGTTCGTGGGGGAGTAGCCATGAAAGCCCTTGATTCGGAGGCCTTCGCGAACAATGGCTGTACCGATGGGTGCTCGAACCACCACATCGCCAAAACGCGAATGGCCAACCCTCCAGTTTCTCGGTGCCTGAGTGCGAGGGTATGCCTCAAGTCCGGCTCGGCGGACCCTTTTCACGACCTCCCCGACAAGAGCGACCTGAGAAGAAGGACGATCACGAAGCACGACCGACGCAAAACCACCTACGCCATACACCTCCGCAGAGACGCTCGGCCCCTCTCTCGGCGGCGGGTCTTCAAGCAGCGCCTTTAAATCCACGAATCGCTCCGCACTCACCATGCCGTGATCCGACACGATAAGAATCGTGATCTCGGACAGTTGTCCCCGTTTTTGGAGGTTTTCAATCAGGCGCCCGATCTCCCGATCCTGGCGACGGAGACTGCTCTTGACCGAATCCGCCCCTGGGCCATCCCGGTGGCCCGGGCCGTCAGCGCCATGGAACCACACCGTGATGAGTCGCGGTCGTTCAGAGGGCGGTCGGTTCATCCAGGCTAAGATCTGATCGACTTTGACCGCCTCGGATGTCCGTGAGTCGAATTTTTTCCAAGACCGGGGGCCCCGGTCCGATTCTGGCCAAGCCCCCTCGGACCCGACCCAGTGAAAGGATGCCGTCGGCAGGCCCGCTGACTCGAGAAGGGACCAAATGGGCTCGACCTCAATCCAGCGGGGGATATCCGGAGCGCTTCTGTGAAAAATCCCCATCTCCAGGTTTGGATCCCGGAAGGCATTATTGACCAAACCATGCCGCTCCGGCGCGACGCCGGTCGCCAGGCTGACATGGGCGGGAAAGGTGTTGCTCGGAAAAACCGACTGAAGTCCGTCGGCCACCACCCCGGACCGAGAAAAGTCGGCCAGGACGGGCATCGTCTCGGGGGTGACGTCTTCGGGCCGCGTCCCATCAAGAGAAATCAAGATCACCGCAGGGGGGCCCTGCTCAAAACCTTGCCCCGCGAGTGAAATCCATGCGGAACCGCTGACGACCCAAAACACCAGTAGAGCCAGACCGACCGTTCTGATTCGAAGCATCGTCCTCACCCTTCGAGCGAATTTCGACTGGGTCGACCGACCGCGGGGTCGACTTCCAACAGTCTGACCGGGGTGCGGTGGCTCCTCTCTCATCTTACCATCCTCGGCATGTCCAGCGCCTTGACGATTGCGGGATCAGATCCCACCGGCGGGGCCGGACTCCAGGCAGATCTGCAGGTTTTTGCGGCCTGCCAGCTACAAGGGAGCGCCGTCGTCACCGCCCTCACCGTTCAAGACAGTGCGAAGGTCCATCGGGTTCTCCCGGTTTTCCCTTCTGTTGTGCTCGACCAACTTCGAGTCTTGCTCGCCGACACTCCTCCGGCCGCAGCCAAGTTGGGCATGCTGGCGACGGACGACGTGGCGCGCAGCGTCCAGCTGGGACTTGCGGATCTTCCAGCCGAAACGCCGATCGTCGTCGACCCTGTGCTGGCAGCCAGCGACGGTTCCTCTTTACTCGAATCCCGCGCTGAGAGAGTCCTTTTAGAGTTAGTGGGACGTTCGGCGCTCGTCACACCCAATCTCGTTGAAGCGGAACGACTGACCGGAATCGACGTTTCGACCCGTTCAGGATGTGAACGCGCAGCGCGTGAATTCGTTGAGGCCATCGGGGCACAGGCCGTCCTTGTAAAGGGAGGCCACCGCGCAGGGGCCCCGGACGACCTTCTCGCCCTTCGCGAGGGCGCCTCGATCCAGTACGAATGGCTTGAGGGGGAGCGTTTCGAAGGGGGGCCCGTCCACGGAACAGGTTGTGCCCTGTCCGCCGCCATCACGGCTCACCTCGCCCGGAAGAAAGGGCTTCGGGAATCGGTCCAGGCCGGTCGCCTGCTGGTGGCGGAAGGCATTCGTGATGCCCTCTCGATTGGAAGCGGAGCACGTCGCTTGGCGTTGCCGGGGATTCTGCCTTGACGGATCATCCCGGCCCGGAAGTTTCTGAAGGGAATCCACATGCCGTCTACACGGAAGCGGCCCAGACCCAGGCTCTGTTGTTGGCCGAGTGGCAAAAAAAAGCGCGACGCCTTTCCAACCTCCGCCTCGTGCTCTTTCTGCTGACCGGGCTTCTCGCTTGGTTGGCTTTTGGGAGTCAGCAAATCGGCGCGATCTGGGTGCTTTTGGCCGTTGCCAGCTTCGGAATCTTGATGATCTTGCACGAACGAGTACTCCGCAAAGGCCAGCGCTCGGAAAGAACCCTCGCCTTTTACCGACGCGGCTTAGCTCGACTCGAGGAGCGTTGGATGGGCGGAGGCGATCAGGGACTCGACCATCCTCCCACCGGGCACCCCTACGCGGACGACCTCGACCTCTTCGGCGAGGGCTCCCTCTTCGAACTCTTAAACTCGGCGCGGACCGCCGCCGGACGGCGGACCCTGGCCCAATGGATGCTGGAACCGAGTTCCGCCGAGACCGCCCGCCAAAGACAGGCGGCTGTGCAGGAGTTGATGCCGAGAGGCCAGCTGCGTTTGGATCTCTCTCTCCTCGGTGAAGAAGTGGGCGAACGCGCACTCGGACAGACCTTCATCGAATGGGGTCAGGCTCCCCCAGTCATTTCCTCATCGATGCGAGTCGCCTTGCGTCTCCTGGCGATCGTCACCTCCTCGATGACACTTCTTGGACTCGCAGGATGGATCTGGAGCGAGGCGGGGGTCATCCCCTTCCTCCTGGCGGCGGCCCTCCAGGTCACCGGCAGCCTCTTTTTTAGGAAGTCGATCCGGGCCATCGTGGATTCGGTCGAAGCCCCCGGTCAGGAGCTGGTCGTCCTGTCGGGATTGCTTGGGCGAATCGAAGAAGAATCCTTCACGGCCTCACGACTGGCGACACTCCGCGACGAATTGGCCGCCAGCGGCCAGCAACCATCGGTGCGAATCCAACAACTTCGACGCTTGCTCGACCTCCTGGATGCCCGCCGCAACCAGTTCTTTGCCCCCCTCGCGGGCCTTTTTTGCTGGACCACCCACCTGGCACTCTCCTTGGAGAACTGGCGATCAACCTGCGGAGACACCCTAGAGCCTTGGATCGAAGCCGCCGCCGAAATCGAGGTCCTTTGCTCTCTATCCGCATACGCGTACGAGAATCCCGAAAATACTTTTCCCGAGTGGATCGAAAGCGGTCCGGCCTTTGAAGCCCATGGCCTGGGCCACCCGCTACTTCCCGCTGCTCAGTGTGTCCGAAATGACCTCTCCTTAGGGGGAGAACGCAGAGTGCTGATGATGAGTGGATCGAATATGTCAGGCAAGAGCACCCTGTTGCGAACGGTTGGAACCGCCTGTGTGATGGCCATGATGGGACTTCCCATTCGGGGTAACCGACTTCGCCTATCGCCGTTGCAGATCGCTGCCTCCATCCGGATTACTGACTCCCTTCAACAAGGTGCATCCCACTTCTTTGCTGAAATTCAGCGCCTTCGAATGGTGGTGGATTTGACCTCCGGTTCCTGGCCCGTTCTCTTCCTTCTCGACGAAGTTCTTCACGGCACCAACTCGCATGACCGCCGAATCGGGGCCGAAGCAGTCATCCGGGGATTGATCGAGCGGGAGGCCCTTGGAATTGTGACAACCCACGACCTGGCTCTGGCCCAGATTGAAGAGGTCTCCCGCGGCCGTATCGTGAATGTGCATTTCGAAGATCAATTCGATGGTGATCAGATGCGGTTCGACTATCGGTTGAGACCGGGCGTGGTGACCCGAAGCAATGCGCTCGAACTGATGCGCAGTATCGGGCTCGACGTCTGACGCCGGGCCTACGCTTCGACTCACCCCCTCAGAACCAGAACGTCAACGCCACGAAGGCTTCAAGGCCCACCGAGGTCGCCAGGGCTCGAGCTTCCGGCCGGGTAGCATCTGCAAAGAAAATCGGCGTGCCCCCTGCGTGTCGAACGCCCCGTAGCCAGCCCTTCAGGACTCGGGCCGCGTGCCCCCTGCGTCGCCACTGCAATTGCGTTTCGACGTAAGCGATCGTAAACGAGAACGGGGCGCCCACGACCGGCTCGCAGAACGAAGCGATCTCATCCCCCTCCATGGACACTTCGCGTTTCAATGTCTGAGCCCCTTCGGCTTCGCTCTCCGAGCGGATCCAACCTGGATTCTCGTTGAAAGGGTCGCGGAGGGTCGAGCCGAGCGGACGTGTAAGCTGATCCTCAAAATCGTGGTTCTCCACAGCAGGAAGGCGAAACCCGATCACCTGGAAATCTTCCTGCGTCCGAGAACCGGGGCCCAAAGCCGCACGGATCGCCCCGAGCCGCTCGCAGGGGGGCCAAGGCGGGCCTTCCTTCCCCAAAACGGCCTCCCGCGCCGCGAGTCGGGCCGAGCGGATGGCGACGGTCGCAGGTACCCCGTCCGCAACTCGCCACAAATTTCCATGCCGGGTTCGACCCAACTGAAAGATGGGTACCCGGCCCCACTGGACCGCCTCCGAGTGGGTAATCCGGCCCCTATCGTCGCTTCGATACAGCGTTTGCCAAAGCGCCAACAGCCAATCACAATCCGAGGCCAGCACCCCACGCCCATGGGGAGATGCGGCCCTGCGGGTCTTTCTTGACGAGAATTCCTTCATCCTGATCACCCGCCCGTTGTATAATTTGACGGTCGAGCCCTACCGCCGAAACCCTTTCGGTGCAACGGGTGTCCCAATATAAAACCTGGATTTCTTCAAGCTGGAGACTGGTGAAGTATGAAGATGCAAGAGCACCCGAACGCCCTCCTCGTCCGGCAGGCATGGCTTGCCGTCGCCCACAGTGACGTTGAAGCCCTGCAAGAGTTCTGGGCCGATGACATCGTCTGGCATGCGACCTCTCGAAGCCCCTGGCAAGGCGACAAGCACGGCATTGCCAGTGTATTCGAATATCTCGCCCAAATCGGCGAGCACGAGGGATCAACAGACATCTCACTCGTCAGCGTCATGGCGAACGACACCTACGGCGCACTGATCATCCGGGTGGGCGCCAAGCAAGAGGATGAATCTCTAGAGCTGGATACGCTGCTTCTGTGTCGATTTGCCGATCGACGCATCCAAGAAGTCTGGACAATGGCCTTGGAACCAAAGGCGGTCGAACAGTTCTGGGATCGCTGACCCCGGAGTCTCGACTCAAAGCGCCTCCAACACTCTCTCCCAGACATTGCCAAATGCGCCGTTACTCATCACCAAGATGACGTCGCCTTCTTGGGCCTCGTGGCTGACAGCGTCCACGATTTCTTGCACATCCCCAAACGCCCCAGCATCGATCTTCCGAATTCGAAGCTGAGCCGCCAATTCATCCGCAGAGAAGAGCTCCGTCACCTCGCCGGTCGCGCTATAGATGGGCTCCTCGGGCACCCGGAAAACGAGGACCCGATCCGCGGACGCAAGTGCCGCTTCGTACTGTTTTTGGAAGACTCGACGTCGGCTCGTATTGGTCCTCGGTTCAAAGACCGCGACCAAACGCCGATCAGGGAAACGACTTCGGACCGATTCGATCGCCCCTCTGACCGCCGTCGGGTGATGGGCAAAGTCGTCCACCACAGTCACACCCCGAACCCGCCCCCGAATTTCCTGCCTTCTCTTCACACCTAGAAAATCGGGCAGGACGGCGATCGATTCCTCGAGACCAACACCGAGCCGCTCACACGCGCTCAACGCAGCCAGTGAATTTTCCACGTTGAATCGCCCGAAAAGTGGGATTTCGACCCTGTGTGCGCTTCCTTCCGCGGTGCGTAAAGTAAACCGGGTCCCGTTCTCGGTGACGGAAATACCCACCGCCTCGCGCTCGGCATGGGACCCCCCCGAGTCTTCCCCCTCTACCCCGTATCGAACAACTCGGCATGGAGCATCCGAGACCACGTCCCGAACGTCCGCATGGGAACCCGCAATGACGAGGGTTCCTTCCGGCGGCATTCCGGCCACCAATTCACGGAACGCCGACTTCACATGATCAAGGTCGCGATAAATATCAGCGTGGTCAAATTCAACAGAGGTGATGATTGCCGTCTGTGGGTGATAGTGGAGAAATTTGGGAGTCTTGTCGAAAAATGCGGTGTCGTACTCGTCGCCCTCCACAACAAAGTGCCTGCCCTGCCCTTCCCCAAAACTCGCGCCGAAATTTTCCGCAAGCCCACCAATCAAAAAAGAGGGTCGACGTCCAGTCGCTTCAAGAATGAACGCGCAGAGACTGGTCGTCGTTGTCTTACCGTGTGTTCCGGAGACCGCGAGGCAGTGCTTGCCCGCAATCGCCATGTCATAGAGCGCATCGGAAAAGGAGCGGATCGCGAGTCCAGCGTTCAAGGCCGCTTGGGCTTCGGGATTATCCGGTCGGACCGCATTTCCAATCACGACGAGATCCGCCGGCTCCTCCAGAACATTTTGGGGGTCGAAACCCTCCGTCACGGGAATCCCCCAACGAGCCAGAGCTGTGCTCATCGGGGGGTAGAGTGCGCGGTCGGAGCCGGTGACGCGAAGCCCTCGGGCCTTCAGGAGGCCCGCCAAGCTTCCCATACCGGTTCCCCCGATGGCGATGAAATGAACGTGGCGCGGTGATGCCCCACTCACCCGGCGGTCAAACCCTCAATGATCGCGTCGTGGACTTTCGGACGGAGCTCGAAATGGCTCCGCTTCGCGATCATATGCACGCGATTGGTCAACATCACCACAATGGCCTCTCGCTCCAAATCAATCCAGAGCGAAGTTCCCGTAAAGCCTAAGTGACCCACCGAATTCTCTGAGAAATACTGCCCCGAGGAGGAACTCCCCTCTGTGGGCGTATCCCAACCCAAGGCCCAATCGCTTTCCTCGGGCATGTGCTGCCGCTCGGCGAAGGCACGGACACAACGTTGAGGGAGTAGATCATTCCGACCATGCCAACTATCCAAGAAGGCCTGGGCAAAACGAAGAACGTCATCGGCTGGAGCAAAAAGACCCGCGTGTCCCGCGACTCCCCCCATCGAAAAGGCATTCGGGTCGTGGACCTCACCCCAAACAATCCGCTCGCGCCAGGGACAGTTTTCGGCCCCGGCAATCCGCCGACGCAACGAGATCGGCATCGCTGGGTCCTCGGAACCATCCACTGCAGTCGGGAAGAATCGCGTCTCCTTCATGCCCAAGGGTTCCCAGATCTGCTCCTGACAAAATACATCCAATGGCTGTCCGCTGACGGATTGAACGAGTTCACCCAGGACGATGAAATCCAGATCTCCATAGACTGCCGCTTCGCCTGGATCATGAACCCGAGCGGAGCGAAGGATCCGATCCATGATCCACGCTCGCCCTTCGGGCGTTCCGATCATGCGTTCACCCGTTTTGCGTTCGCGCTGAATCAGTAACTCATGAAATCCCCGCCAGGGTCGCAGCCCCGAAGAGTGCGTCAGAAGATGACGGATCGTGACCTCTTCCTTGTCGCGCTCCGCGAACGTCGGCAAATGCTTGGCGACCGGGTCATCCAGACTGACCCGGTCCTGATCGACAAGGCGCATCACCGCTGTCGTAGTGGCCAGTGTTTTCGTCAGAGAGGCCAGATCAAAGATCGTGTCCCTGGCCATCGGAATTCGCTCGGGGCGTACCACGGAAACCCCCCGAATCCAGGAGTAATCGAGCATTTCGCCGTCTCGAGGCATCCGGGCCAAAACCACGGCCCCGGGAATCTCCGCCCGTTCGATGGCCTTATCTAGAAGTCGCTCGACCTTGCCGAGCTTCCGATTAATGAGGCTTCGTTTCATCGAAAGAAGTCTTCTCCCGTCCGTCCCGTTCAAGCATCTAGATCATTGTTTTTCGCTGTCGCTGGATCGTTCGAGAACGCGGTCTCCAAGAGCGCCGTCAGCGTAGTGACACGGCGGATTCTAACAGGTCCAGCTCTCCTCGATCACCATCGATCGAAGCCCGGCCACCGTGTGGCCAGGCCCGATTTTGATCACCATGGCCAAACGGCAGGTCGAGCACCACCGGAACCCCGAGTGGCCGAAAAAAGTCATTCAGAACCGACTCGACATCTCGCCCGGGATAGCGGCCATCCTCACAGTCCGTCATGCCCCCCAAACCGATGCCCACGACCCGGTCGAACTTTCCAGCGGACCTCAATTGATCGAGCATTCGATCGATTCGGTAGGGGGGCTCAGTGACATCTTCTAGCATCAAGATCGCTCCGCGGGTTTGGATTTCCCAGGGCGTCCCAAGGCTGGCAACGGAAAGGCTCAACGACCCTCCGGTCAAGCGACCCACGGCTTGGCCACCGGTCAGCCCCCGGCCCACCAAGGCGGGCGGCCGCGGCCTGCCCCCTCTCAGTGCCCGGGCCAGGGCCTCGATGCCCTCTCCGGTCGGGAGAGAGCCGGCGTCGAACATGGGGCCGTGAAGGCCCATCAGACCGGCTTGACTTCTCTGCCACAAAAGCAGCGCCGTGATGTCGCTGAAGCCGACCAAGGGTTTTCGCGCCGCCCGAAACTGCGCTGGATCAAGACGACTGAGGATCCGACTCGATCCGTAGCCTCCTCGGGCGCACCAGAGTGCCGAAACCTCGGGATCGGCCAGCCACTGCGTCAGCTCAGCCGCGCGACGCTCGTCACTCCCGGCGAGGTAGCCCGAACGCTCCATGATGTCCGCCCGGCAAACGGGTTCAAAGCCCATTTCGGTGATCAAGCACTGACCCGCTTTAAGCCGAGCCTCATCAATGGGACCTGCCGGAGCAACGATGGCGATCCGGTCACCGGGATGAATCGCCCGGGCTTTCAAGAGGGAGGGCAAATTGACGCTTTCCTTCCGAGCCGAGCTGGATGTGAAACCGGGAGAAGACCGGAGGGCCCGGACGGTCCTTCCGCCCAATCACGCCGCCCCATCGACGCCCTCCACCAGTATATGGTTCCCCTGGGGCAAGTTCCAAGGGAAGAAGCCGTCGGAATTCGTACGCCCCTGGACCAAATCGTCGAAAAACCGTCGTTCGGGAAGTCCGAAAAGCCTCTGGGACGCTCTCTGCGCTTCTCAAGCCGGCAACAAAGTGGCATGGAATGTGCTTTTACTCCCTCGTAAAGGAGAAAAAATTATGCTGAACCAAAGCCTCGAAGCCTTGAATCTTCCGAACACAACGTGGGAAGAACAGCCCGACCCCGCAGAATTGGCGGCCCTGGAAGACATCCGTCAGGCCGGTTGGTTCGATCGCGAATCACCGATCCTCGTCAGCCTCCTCGACCTCGTTGAAGCGGTCTCCGCGGTGAGCGAGAACGAAGACGAGGTCTTGGCCACTGTCGCGTATATGCTGGAATCGGGCAGCGTCGCCCTCCGCGGAGAAGGCCCGCAAGCCGACAGCCTGCTTCACTGAGCCGCGGAAGCTTGAAACGAGAGCCACGGTCGACGAATTCCGGCTGGAACCGAGCAGGCGCCCTCTTTGAGCGAGGGGGCTGACTCTTTTCCCCCGGCACGATCTGCCCCTGGGCCTAATAGCCGAGGATATAGATCCCGAGACAACTGACGAGAAAATATGGGGCGATGACCGCGGCATCCGCGTACGCCTTGGCGAGCCGCTGGCCGAAGAGCACCATCAAAAGCGCAATCGCTGACAGAATGGCTCCGAAGTAGGCGACCGAAGCCCCCCCACCAAAAACCAGAACCGCAACGCCTAACGCTGAAAAAGCGCCAGCGGCAATTTCGAATAGGGTCACGCAAACAAGCAACGGTCCAACGGTTCCGCTGAGAGGGGAACCTTGAAACAGCTCCTCGAGGTAGGCACGGTTGCCCGAGAAGTCCAAAGCTTTATCGAGACCAGATTGAAGAAATACAATGGCCAGGAAACTCGCAACGGCGAAGGCCACCCAGAAATGCGGACTCAAATACTCCATTCAGCACCTTCCCATTCGTCAATGAATCGCTGTGGACTGCTGGCTTCAGAACACATCGTCGTCGAAGCCGCTCCCTCCATCCGGCCCCCCAAACCCTCCTCCGGACCCTGAACCCGGACCGAAGGGACTCGTTTCGACGGCCGAGAAATGCGCGCTCCCCGATGCACCGTCGTAGGGATTTTCAGAGGCCGTCCAATCACGGAACTGCGCGAAGCGACCCTCGAATTCCAGACGAACTGTATCGGTGGGCCCGTTTCGCTGCTTGGCGATGATCAGCTCCGCCAGATTCTCGAATTCTGTTTCTTTGTTGTAAACGATGTCCCGGTAGATAAAGGCAATGACATCCGCATCCTGCTCGATCGCACCCGATTCACGGAGGTCCGCCAGCATCGGTCTTTTGTCTTCCTTTCGACTCTCCGGCCCTCGATTCAACTGAGAGAGAGCGAGAACCGGAATATCGAGTTCCTTGGCCAGTCCTTTCAAGCCTCGACTGATTTCCGATATTTCTTGTTCACGGCTCGCCGAGCCCCCATCACCATGGGCCAGCTGAAGATAATCGACCACCACCATGTCCAGGCCATGCTGAGCGTGCAGCCGCCTCGCTTTTGCACGCATCTCAAGAACCGTGGCGGCCCCAGTATCGTCAATCCAGATCCCCGCTTCAGCCAGGCGGCCGGCCGCCTGCATCAATCGGCCATGCGCCTCAGTCGAAATCAGCCCTCGGCGAAACGCAGAAAAGTCCACTTGGGCCTCGGACGAAAGCAGTCGCATCACGAGCGAACGAGTCGTCATCTCGAGCGAAAAGACCGCCACTTTTTTGCCGTGGTCCACCGCTGCATTTCGGCCCACATTCAGAGCCAAAGCGGTCTTCCCCATACTGGGTCGAGCGGCCAAAATAATCAGGTCACCGGGCTGAAAGCCGCCCGTTAGCTCGTCGAGCTTCGCATAGCCCGTGCTGAGCCCGGTGAGTTCTCCACTTCGGCTCATCAACTGATCGATGTGATTGACGGCATCGTGCATCTGCACGCCGATGCTGGAGAGCGTTGTCTTGGCCTGCTCGGTCGACAAACCAAAAATTCGGCTCTCCGCAGCATCCAGTAGCCGATCCGCTGACTCGGTCTGGTCGTATCCGAGGGCCACGATTTCAGAGGCGGTGTGGATGATCTTTCGCTTCGTCGATTTGTCGCGAATGATCTTCGCGTAATGAGTCGCGTTGGCCGGGGTCGCTTCGTAATCGGCAATATCGGCCAGCGTCACCACACCGCCCACAGCCTCGAGTAAAGCGTTGGCTTCGAGATGCGCGGCCAGGGTCGTGAGGTCGACCGGCTGGTTCTCATCTTTCAACCGCACCATCGCGTGATAGAGCAGCTGATGAGCTGGGTGATAGAAATCCTCTTCCTTGATTTCCGTCACGATGGAATGAATCACGGCATTGTCGAGCAGGACCGCGGAGAGAACAGCCTTTTCAGCGGAAAGATCATTGGGCGGAACACGCCCTTCGAGCACCGTAGAGGTTGCCTCGTCGGTCAGGGCGGCTCCACCCCGGCGCTTGCCTCCTCTGCGACCCACATCGCCCGTAAATCCTTCGACGCTCACCGTGCCCCCTGGCCCTCCTAGGCCTCGGCCCACTTTATCCGGCCGATGGTTTCTCGCGCTCCAGTCTACCACTCCCCCCGCATTCGATGCGGGTGCAAATCACGCAGGTGGCCCCGAAGCGAAAAAACCTCGCCAGGAGACCCCAGCGAGGTTTTTGAGCTGAACGGGATCCGACGCGAAGCGCTAGTCGGCCGCCGTCACGACAACCTTGACTTGCGCCACCATCTCGCGCCGGAGCTTGACGGGCACTTCATGCTCGCCGAGAGCCTTAATGGGCTCATCGAGTTCAATCTTTCGACGATCGATATCAAAACCCTTCTCAATCAGCTTCTCACCGATCTGCTGAGCCGTGATAGAACCGAAGAGCTTTCCTTCATCCCCGGCCTGCGCGCTGAATTCAAGAACCACCGAGGCCATGCGCTGTTTCACCGCTTCTGAATCGGCGACTTCCTTGGCGAGTCGTTCGGAGATCACGCGCTTCTGATGGTCCAATTCCTTGACGCGACCGGCCGTGGCTAAGGTCGCCTTGCCCTGGGGCACCAAGAAATTTCGCGCGTAACCCGGCTTCACGCTGACCAGATCACCGGCCTCGCCGAGGCGATGAACGTCCTCTCGCAGAATGAGCTGTACCTGTGCCATGACGTTTTTCCCCTTGCCTACATGTGACTCGGCGCGTAGGGCAACAGAGCCAAGTGGCGAGCCCGCTTGATGCAGACTGCCAGCTGTCGCTGGTGTTTCGAGCAAGTGCCGGAGATTCGCCGCGGCGTCATCTTGCCGGTCTCTGTGATGAACAAGCGGAGGGTCTTAGCCTCTTTGTAGTCAAGCACCGCGCCCTTATCGGCACAGAACCGACAGACCTTTCGGCGCTGAAACATGCCCTTCTTTTTCGCCTTACGAGCCTTTTTTCGAGCCGCCGCACGCAATCGACCTTTGACGGTCATCGGCATGCGCGGAGGACGATCACCCCGATCCCCACCCGGACGCGGCGGCCGGTCGCCCTGCGGGCGCGGCGGACGGTCTTCCCGGGGACGCTCGTCTCGATCGTTTCTCTCGTATCCAGCCGGTCCTTCGGGTGCGCTCATTTCTCGCCCTCCTCTTCGCCGGACTCGGCCTCTTCAACGACCGGCCCTTCGGCGGCTTCATCATCGGACGGCTCGGCAGCCGCTTCGACCGGCTCTTCTGCCGCTTCGGATTCTTGAGCGTCGGCTGCCATCGCCGCCTCTGCGGCGGCCCGCTCGGCAGCCGCCTCGGACTCGGCCCGGGCCTTCACTTCCTCTGCTTCGCGCGCTGCCCGCTCCGCTGCACGGCGCTGCAACTCGACTTCCTTTTCCTTCGCCTCGGCGACTCGGCCTTCGATGTCCGTCACGCGGTCCGCCACCTTCACGCTCAGGAAGCGCAACACGGACTCTTCTAGGCGAAGGGCTCGCTCCAACGCCGGCACAACTTGGCCCGGGTCAAGAAAGGACAAAATGTAGTAGTGCCCCTTCTGGAACTTGCGGACCTCGTAGGCGAGCTTGCGCTTGCCGAGGTCATCGCAGAGCAGCCGAACGGCCTCGCTCTCTGTAAGGATCGCATCGAGCCGATCCAATATTGCCTTAGATCCCTCTTCAGAAATCTCGGGCTGAATGATGAAATTGAGTTCGTATTCCCGCACTGGACCTCCCCCTGGACAGGCACTCAAGGTGCCCGAGTTCCTGCCATTCAAGACGCGAATCGCGTCAGTGGTGGACCGGGTCGGGACCGGCCTCGCAGCGGGAACTGAGGATTAAAATGTTTATGGAAGAGACTCTCTGGTCCCTTTTTGGAGGCCGGAGGGGTAGCGCAGCCCATCCCGCTCGGCCACACCTGCCATCTACCCCTTGAGAAGCAACGCATGCACCCGGGGGTCGTCGGCCAATTCAGGATGGAAGGTAGCGGCCAGAACGCTCCCTTCCCGGACCAAAACCGGCCACCCATCAACCCGCAGTAGGACCTCCACAGCCGGTCCTAGATCCTCCAATCGGGGCGCCCGAATGAAAACACAGCGCATCCGGGCCAACTGGGACTCACCCCCGGGATCCGCTCCAGTCGAAAAAGAATCCACCTGAGTCCCGTAGGCGTTGCGACAGGCGGTCACATCCAAGAGCCCCAGGGTCGGCACGGGGTGATTTCGACACCGCTTAGAGAGCAAGATGGCGCCGGCGCAGGTTCCGAGCACCGGCCGCCCCTGGCGAACAAAGTCCTGAATGGGCTCACGGAGACCCAATCGTGCGATCCCTTTGGAAATCGTACTGCTCTCGCCCCCGGGTAGAATGAGCGCGTCGACGGTCTTGAGCTCCTCTGGGTGAAGAATGACACGCGCTTCGGCGCCCGTCGCCTTCAAAAGGAGAGCATGCTTGTCCACGGCTCCCTGAATGCCCAGGATGCCCACCCGCCGGCTCTCCATCGTTTCCTCCCCTTCTCCTCTCCCCTTGGGCGCTTAGACCCCGCCGGCCAACCTCAACGGATCTCCCGAATAAGAGTCCGCGCAGGGGCTCCCCTACCAGCCACGATTGGCCAGTCGATCGCTCTCGTCCAGGGTCGACATTTCGATGCCCTCCATCGCCTCCGACAAGCCGCGACAGGCGGCCATGACCTGCTCGGGGTCGTCCCAATGGGTGTTCGCCTGAACGATGGCGCGTGCACGAGCGGCCGGATCGGCGCTCTTAAAGATTCCCGATCCAACAAAAACGGCTTCGGCACCCAACTGCCGACACAGGGCCGCATCCGGGGGCGTTGCAATCCCGCCCGCCGCAAAGTTGGGCACAGGCAAACGACCGTTTTCGTGCACGAACTGAACGAGGTCATAGGGGGCCCCCATTTCCTTTGCGCACGCCATGAGTTCTTCCGAACGAACGGCTTGCAGGGCCCGGATTTCACCGCAAACACTCCTCAAATGCCGAACGGCCTCAACAATGTTCCCACTACCGGCCTCGCCCTTAGTCCGAATCATGGCGGCCCCTTCACCGATGCGCCGCAGGGCCTCTCCAAGATTGCGGGCGCCGCAAACGAACGGAGACTTGAAGGCATGCTTGTCGATATGATGCTCATCGTCCGCCGGAGTCAACACTTCACTCTCGTCGATAAAATCGACCCCCATCACCTCGAGGACCCTCGCCTCGGAAATATGACCAATTCTGACTTTGGCCATGACGGGAATTGAGACCGAGCGCTGGATGCCCTCGATCATGTCGACGGCGCTCATCCGGGCAACGCCCCCATCCCGACGGATGTCGGCAGGCACCCGCTCAAGCGCCATCACCGCACAGGCGCCGGCTTCTTCCGCAACTTTGGCCTGATCGGCGTCGGTCACATCCATGATGACACCGCCCTTCAACATCTCGGCCAGACCGATTTTTAATTCAAACGCTTCGGCCCCTGTTCGAGCCTGTCCATTTCTCTCTGCCATTGTCTTCCTCCTGATTCCGTTTCCGGACCCGCCGGACCCGGACCGTTGTCGCCCCTTGGGCGTAAAGTTTTCAGACCATCACCCCGGGCGCAGGGCGAGCCGAAGCCTGGTCAACCGCCCGAGCCGCAACCACACGCCCGAGTGCGGCGAGGCCCGATTTAATCTCATCCGCATTCGCCCGAGCCAGGGTCAAACGAAGGCAGCGAGACGGCCGACCGTCCGGCATAAACTGAGAGCCGGGTGCGAAAAGTACGCCCGCCCGACTCGCCTCGGGGAGAAGGTCCCGGGTGTCGACTTCGAACGGAAGCTCCACCCAAACCTGATAGCCCCCCTCGGGCCGGGTCCAAACAGTGCCTTCGGGTAGAGTTTGCGCCAACGCCGTGTCCAACGCGGCATGTCGTTCGCGCAGGGTCCGGCGCATCCGGTTGAGATGACGATCGTACGCTCCCTCTGAGATGAAATGGGCGAGCGCGGCCTGAAGCAGCAGCGCGTCGGAGAGATCGGTCGCCTGCTTCAAAGCCACCAGCCCATCCAGCGCTCGACCCCGAGCGACCATGGACCCGACCCGCAGCCCGGGAAAAAGCGACTTCGAAAAGGAGTGGAGTCGGACGACAAACCCATCACAATCCAGAGCCGCCAGAGGCGAAACTGGCTGACCCCCGATCCGAAGGTCCATCTCAAAGGCATCTTCGATGATCGGCTTACCATGGCGCCGGGCGATCTCAAGAAGAGCCTGCCGGTGAGCGAGCGACGTCGTAATCCCCATAGGATTGTGGAAGGTGGGAATCGAGTAGAAAGCCTTAACATCGGGCTGGGCCAGCGTGCGGTCCACAGCTTCGAGGTCGGGACCCGATGCCGTCATCGCGACCGGGGCCCATTCGAGGCCCAAACCCGCCAGAGCCGTGAGCACGTTCGCATAGGTGGGGACTTCGATGGCCACGCGATCCCCGGTGCGAGCAAAAAGCCGAAGAGCCAATGCAATGCCCTGACTGGCCCCGTGGCAGAGAACAATTTCCTCAGGCTTCACTGGAACACCCGCGGCCGCGTAGCGATCCGCGAGCACCCGGCGTAGTCCCCCATGGCCCTGAGCCTCACCATAGAGAAACAGGGACGCCCCCTCCTCAGCCACCGCGCGCGCGACTGACTTCCTAAAATCATCCACCGGATAGAGTGATGGATCGGGGACCAGAGCATGCATTTGAACGACCCCGGCACCGCCCCCAAATCGAGGCCTTGCATTCTCAAGCGCCAGCAACCGCTCAACTTCGGAAGTGACCGCCGGCGGGTCGATGGCCTCCACTCGGTCGAGTCCACGAGAACAAACAAAGGTGCCGCGCCCCACAGCCGATTCCACCAAGCCGGCCTCAGCCAAAGACTCGTAGGCCAGTGCGACCGTGTCGCGATTGACTTCGAGTTGCTGGGCCAAAGCCCGAATCGCGGGCAAGCGAGCGCCAGACGGAATCCGACCCTTTTCGATCGCTTCCTCGATCGCGCCCGCGATTTGCCGGTAGACCGGACCGGAGCCCCCGCCCGACCATTGAATATCCCAATTGGTCACAGGTGAAGATTAATGTCCCATTTTTACCGGGTCAATCGGGACATTTAGTTAAATAATGGATATTAATCGTCGTTAAAAACTTATAATTGTCTGGTTCTTTTGAGCCAAACAGGACGCCAGGACCTTCATCGAGGTCTGTCAAGAATCGGTTGGGGGCGTTTCCTTGGTCCGCGAGAAGCCTAGCCACCGACCCAGCACCACCGCCGCAATGCCGACGCCTCCCGAGAACAGCGCGCCCAT
>JAQWNI010000205.1 GCA_029268645.1 Myxococcota bacterium | reverse complement strand
GTTGATGATGCAATTGTTGTCTTGGAGAACGTGACACGTTGGGTGGAGGCGGGAGTCGAACCCATGGAAGCGGCGCGTCGGGGAATGGATGAAATTGCCTTCGCGGTGATCTCGGCAACCATCTCCGCCGTTGCCGTTTTTGTGCCGCTGGGTTTCATGATGGACATGACGGGCCAGCTCTTTCGAGAATTTGCGGTGACCGTTGCCTCGGCCTTGATTATTTCTGGTTTTGTGGCTTTAACCATGTCTCCGATGCTGTGCGCGCGATTTGTGAAGCCTCGACAACGGCAGGGAGCCGTCAAGAGAGGTTTAGAAAATGCGATCGGCAGCTTAGTGGGCGCCTATGCCTCGACTCTTGCCTTTATTCTTTCCCGCCGTTCGGCGGTGATCTGTGTTGTGCTGTTGGGCGTTTTTTGGGTGGGGCTGGGTGCACTCCTCTATTCGCGGGCCGATCAGGAACTGCTTCCGAAGAGTGACCGTTCGTTCCTCATTCTCTTCAGTCGGGGGCCGGAGGGAGCGACTGTTGATTATATGAAGCGATATCAGTCCGAAATGGAGGATATTGCGACCTCGCGATCTGAGACCAGAGAGGTCTTCTCAATTATTGCGCTAGGAATCGGAGCGCCGGGCGTTGTGAATGAAGGCATGATCATGACTGAGCTGATTCCGCCGTCTGACCGTTCGCTTACCCAGGCGGAGTTGGTTGATGAACTCCGTCCAAGGCTTGAGGAAATCGCGGGAGTGGAAGCATTTCCGCGTGAGCCGAGCCCCTTGAGGGGGTTTTCTTCTTCCCCTGTGGAAATCGTGATTCAGGGTCCTGAAATTTTCGAGTTGGCCCGGATGGCTGACGAAATCAAGGCGGAGGCAGAGCAGACAGGTCTCTTTGAGGGGTTGTATAGCGACGTCTATCTCAATAAACCCCAGCTCGACGTTTCGATCGATCGCGAACGGGCCAATGATCTTGGGATGTCGACCAGAGAAATTGCGGAAACGCTCCAAATTATGCTGGGTGGGCTAGCGGTCTCCAATTTTAAAGTGGAAGGCGAGACGTATGACGTCATTGTGCAGCTGGCGGATCAGGATCGGGTCGATCCGAGTATCCTGATGGAATTGTTTGTACGCGGGGATAGCGGGCTGATTCCTCTGGTCGCAGTCGTCGATGCTGAATTCGCAACCGCTCCCCGCGCGCTTCCTCATTACGATCGGAGTCGTGCCGTTAAGGTCAGCGGCAGCCCCGCGGTGGACGCTTCGCAGGGAGAGGCCCTTGAGGCTCTTATGGCTATCGCAAAATCCGTTCTGCCTGAAGGGGGTGAGTACCGCAGCCTGTGGTCCGGTGAGTCGGAGCAGTTTTTTGATTCTGACAATGCTTTGACGTTTGCCTATGGGATGGCGATCCTGATCGTGTTTTTGGTTCTGGCTGCTCAATTTGAGAGCTTTGTTTATCCGCTGGTTATTTTGGTGGCTGTTCTTCTTTCCTTTAGTGGAGCTTTGCTGGCTCTGACGATTTCCGGAGTTTCTCTGAACCTCTTCAGCAAGATTGGAATCGTGATGTTGGTGGGCCTCGTTACGAAAAACTCTATCTTGATCGTTGAGTTTGCGAATCAACTGAGGGGCCGTGGCGCCTCCCTGCTTGAAGCGATTACGGAAGCTAGCCGTACACGATTCCGACCTATTTTGATGACGGCGTTGGCCACGATGGTCGGGATTCTCCCCATCGCGATCGGTTCGGGTGCTGGAGGAACGATGCGTCAAGGGCTAGGAGTAGCGGTTTTAGGGGGCGTATTTTTCTCAACGGTCTTGACATTCTTTGTCGTGCCGGCGAGTTATCTGATGATTGAAAACGCACGGGGGGCAAAGCCTGAGTGAGTGGTCTGGAAGCGCTGTGGTTGGGAATCGTCCAGGGTTTGACGGAGTTTTTTCCTGTCTCCAGTTCAGGGCACCTGGTCATTTTTCAGGATCTCCTCGGAATCGACCCCGAAGGCGGGTTGCTTTTCGAAATTTCGGTTCACGTCGCTACTTTGGTGGCAATTTTGGTGTATTACCGCGGGCGGGTTGCAGAGTTGTTAGCCGGCGTGGTTCGCTTTGACCAACCTTCAATCGACTACGCGCTAAAATTGGGCCTCGCTACGATTCCGGCAGTCGCAGTGGGCCTTGTTGGAAAAGACTTTGTCGAGCAGCAATTCAGAAACCCTGTGCTGGTCGGGTGGGGATTGATTGCAACCGGTATGATCGTGGCGACTACTCGTTGGACGACGCCCCGCGCGACTCGGACAATGATCCCATGGTCGATGGCCCTCTGGATCGGCTGTGCGCAGGCTCTGGCTATCTTGCCGGGAATTTCAAGGAGCGGCTCGACGGTTGCGATGGCTCTGGCTTTGGGTTTGGTCCCGGCCGTAGCAGCAGAGTTTTCATTCTTGCTGGGTACCATTGCCATCGCGGGCGCGGCGGTTCTGATGCTGCCGGATCTCTCCACGGCGCCGTCTACCTTGTTGAGCGCTGTGGCCATCGGGAGTGTGGCGGCCCTCCTCTCGGGATTGGGCGCCATCGTGCTCTTCGTTCGAATGCTTCGTGCCGGGACTTTTCAGTACTTTGCGATTTGGGCGTGGCTGGCCGGCGGTTTTTTTCTGGTTTGGCGTCTGCTCTGAGGATGGGCTCGATTGGATCGATCGATGGTGCGGGTGAGCCCTGCCCATAGCCTGGAGCGAACATCGGGCACGCTGAGCGCTTTAGCCCCAGGCAAGAGGCAAGTACTGGACCTCTCGAATTCCCGGACTGTAGGTCGGCGTTTCGCCGGGGGGAATTCGATAAGAGTCGACTCGGGCATGCCATTCTTCTAGGGCCACGCACAATTCGAGCCGAGCGAGATGCGACCCGAGGCAGCGATGGTGCCCGCCTCCAAAAGCGATGTGCCTATTTCGAGGTCGATCGAATTCGACTTGATCAGCTCGGTCAAATTCGCGGGGATCGATGTTGGCGGCCCCCAGCAGCAGCATCACCATTTCCCCGGCATGTAACGTTGTCCCTGCAATTTCAGTGTCCTGCATGACGATTCGAGGCACGCCAGTTACGGGGGTCTCCCATCGAAGGAGCTCTTCGACGGCCTCTTCGATCTGGTCCGGTCGTTCGTAAAGCCGTTTCTGTTGTTCCGGATTAGCGGCGAGATACGCAATTTGGCAGCCGAGTGTCGCAGTCACGGTGTCCAGGCCAGCGAGAATTTGGAGGTAACAGATATCGAGAATTTCTTCTTCAGAAAGTAGATTCCCGTCGATTCTTGCGCGCACAAGAGAACTCATTAGGTCTTCGCGGGGCGCTTTCCGCCGAACCTGGATGAGTTCGCCGAAGTAGTCATAGATCTTTCGCCCCGCGCGCGATCGAATCGAATTAATTTCGTCCGTGTTGAAGGGGTCCGTTGCTTTTTGCTGTGGGCGAATGATGTCGTCTTTGAGTTGAAGAAATAGAGAGAGGTCGTCCATGGGCAACCCGAAGAGATGCAGGAAGGCCTGAGCGGGGAAAGGAATCGCGAATTGTTTGTTGAATTCGCAGTGGCCTGAGTCAAGAAACCCTTCGATCAAGTTCGCCGCATTGAGGCGAATCGCTGGCTCGAGGGTCTTCATTCGACGTCGCGAAAAAAACGGGTCGAGTAATTTTCGATAGCGCGTTTGTTCGGGGGGGTCGATCTGTTGCGGGATCATGGGGCGATCCGTTCCCAGGTCCAACTTTTCACTGACTTGAGAAGAAAAGATTTCTGGGTTCCTCAAGGCGAAAAGCACGTCTTCGTAGCGACTGATGATCGCCGCTTCAGAAATGGGCATCCTCGAAACCGGCTCTGTGTCGAGGAGTTCTGTATAGACAGCGTGAGGGCAGGCGGTTGCGGCGGGATCAAAGAGTCGCTGAGAGGCACTTTTTGTCGGGGGGGACGCCATCGGTTTCCTCCGAAAATTCACGCAAACGCGGGTCCCGGTATTTTACTTGGCTCCCTTAGATTGTCACAAGCGATCGACTTGAGCCTCTAAACCAAGTACAGCCCGAGAGGCGAGGCCTCTCGGGCTGTAAGGGGCTTTTCTATGTATCCAGGACCAGAGAGGGGGGGATGATCTCCCTCCCCGGCGCGCCGGAGCCCAGCTGTTGGGCCTGATCAGGGCTCTAGGATGGGGTGGAGTCGCTGAGCTGGTTGAGTTTCCCGGAGTTTTTTAAGGGCTCGAGCCTCAAGCTGCCGAACGCGCTCTCGAGACAGTCCGAGCGATTGTCCGATCTGCTCAAGGGTGTGCTCTTCTTCGCCAGCCAGCCCGTATCGGAGTCGCAAGATCAGCTGCTCTCGAGGGGTCAGGCTTCCGATAAGGTTGCCGACTCCTGATCGCATGCGATCGTCATCAATTCCCCCGTCCGGTTGCTCGGCCATTTGGTCGGGGACGAAGTCCTCGAGGCGCTTTTCTGTGCCCGCCACGTTTGACTCGAGAGAAATTGCTTCTCGGGAGAGTCTGTCCAGAGCCTCAAGTGAGTCGGTGTCAGTTCCCAAAGCCGGCGCCAATTCGCCCGGCATCGGGTCTCGTCCAAGCTTGCCTGTCAGCTCGGCTCGCACCCGCTGGCTTCGTTGCAATCGGTCGTGAACATGGGACGGTAGCCGAATCGTTCGCGAGTGGTTTTGGATGGCGCGAACGAGAGCCTGTCGAATCCACCAGACTGCGTAGGTCGAAAATTTGAACCCGCGTCTGTGGTCGAACTTTTCGACTGCCCGAATCAGGCCTAGGTTGCCTTCTTGGATCAAGTCAGGGAAAGAAAGACCCAAATTTCGATAGTCCTTGGCGATGGCGACGACGAGCTTTAGATTGTGTTCGATGAAGCGGTTTTTGACCGAAGTCATCTGCTCGTGCGCATCTTCCACGGAGTTGATCAAGGTCTGCATTCGCTTTTTAGGGAGGCCAACTTGAAGCTCAAGGTCGGCCAGCCTTTTTGTCCGCTTACGCGTCCGCCTCATCTCACCCCAATGCTCAAGAGAGCGCTCTCGGAGCTCGACAAGAACGGCCAACGAGAGCTGAGCGCTGTGCATCTCCTTGGCGATCTTGACGTCGATCTTCTCCAGGACCGGGGTGTAGGACTCGCCCGCTTTCTCGAACCGTTTTCCTCGGTCCTCAAGATGGCCGCGAAGTTTCTTCACCGCGCGCTCGACGCGGAGTGCGATCTCACCCGTTTCCTCGTCGCCCGCCGATTCCGATAGCTTGGCGCCGGTGTGAGACAGGGCGCGCAGGGCGTCCCAGCGGTTGACAACGTGCTGCGCCGAAGAGGGCAGGGCATATAGGGAGTCGCGCAAGCTTGCGGTGGCCGCCTCGAGATCCTTAGCGAGATAAACCTCTTCCTCTCGCTTCAAGGTTCGAGTTCCGCCAATTTCCTGAAAGTAGGATTCCAGCGGTCGCCTTTCGCGACTCGGATCGAGTTCCTCTGCGGCGACTACCGGGGTGGCCCCCATGGCCTTTCCGGCCGAGGTCGCTTGTGCCGAGTTTTCCGCCTTTTTCGTCGTCTGTGCTGTAGTCACTGACTTTCCTCTGGAACTCTCGGTGCGGCTCCGTATTTCTGCGGATGCCGCCCGAGGGGATCGGTTTTAAAAACTTTGTTTCAGATAAGGATGGGAAGCTGCGAACCGCTTGTCGGTTCCGCCCAGCGCCCCGACTAATTTGAATCGATCTGACTTTCCATTCTATTTTTCGCCTCCCCAACTTCGGACCGTTTGGCCGAGCGATCATCGTCGTTTCGGCCGCTGGTTCCCGTGCCCGTTCTTGCTTGACGCACCGTGCGAGCCGGCAAGTACCTGAGTCACTTACAAGCCCTGTCTTGGTTTTTGGTCGAGCGGTTGCCGGTACTCGGCTTCTCGCCTGATTTTAAAAGTCAGGCCTCCGAGTAGGGGGGGCATTCGACCGGAATATTGAGCCTTGTCGAGCCGTTTGACCAGCACTTTCTTGATGTTTTCGTGACCGAGACGGCCATTGGCATTTGTGGAGCTAAATACCCTCGGTTTCAGGAAGAGACTTTGGGGCTGATCTCGGATGTGCTGTCTGCTGATTTCGATCGTGGACTCCTCTCCATGCCGGGCAAGGCGACGTATTTTTGGCCGCTGGGGCCCTCTGCTGCCGCCTCAGCGCCTTTCATCGACCTGAATGAGCACAATCTAGAGCAGATATGTGTCTTTTTAGACCCTAATTATTCAAAATGCCCCAAAGGGGTCTGTCTAAGTAGGGCTAGGCTCTTTGTCCTAAATGTTGGTGTCAAATCAGAAGACAATGTGACGGGATCCTTTACACATTTGCTTTTCTTCGGCCGCGTCTGAGGCCCTTCCGGTCCCTCGCCGCACCGCGTCATTATATTCAGATGCCGGTGAGAACGGAGGGTTTCTAAAAAAACGAAGCCATCGTTTTTTCCCGCAGGGGTAGGCCGGGACAGCAGGGGATCGTCTTCGGGGAGGCTAGAAAGCCCAAATTCGAGGGATCACGGCCACCGCGACGATCAGGCAGAGTGCATTGAGCGGGAGGCCCACTCGAACGAAATCCCGGAACCGGTACCCCCCGGCCCCGTAGACGATGAGGTGTGTCTGGTACGCGACCGGTGACGCAAAGCAGCAGGTACACGCAATGGCCACTGCAATCACGAATGGCCGGGGGTCCGAGCCGACCTGGTTGGCCGTCGCCACGGCAATCGGGAACATCATGGCCACGGCGGCACTGTGTTGGAGAAATTCGGCCAGCAACATGCAGAGGATGTAGATCGCAATCAGTGCGCCGAAGGGGCCGACGTCCCGGAGAAAACTGACGAGGAGGCCGGCCACGGCGGCGGCTGCGCCGGTTTTTTCCATGGCGCTTGCGATGCCGAGCCCGCAGGCGATCACGATCAGGACGTTCCACTGCACGCTCTGGCGTGCCTTGGTGGGGGTGACGCAGCGGGTTGCGATCAGCACCGCTACTGCGACGAATCCACCCAGCGTGATAGGTAAGAGACCAGTGCTGACCGAGATGATCAGCCCGCCGAGTACGAGGAGCGCGACCCAGGCTCGGTCGAAACGAGGCTGCTCGCTGCCGGGCAGTTCACTCGCAAGGTAGAAATCGGCACTGTCATGATGATGCTGGATGAACTCTGGCGCGCATTGCATCAGGAGCGTGTCGCCCGGTTGCAGCACGATCTCACCAATTTTTCCTGGAACGCGCTCTGCATTGCGATGTACAGCAATGACCGCTGCATCGTAGGCGGATCGAAAATTAGACTGTCGAATGCTCCGTCCGACCAGCGGGGAAGAGACCGACACCACGGCTTCGACGAGCCGACGGTTGAAGCGCTCGGCAGCTGTGGTCCCAGCGGTTTGCGTCTCCTCTTCCGCCAGAGGCACGAGCCCGCGGATACGCTGTAGGTCGACAATGGTCGATACGACCCCGGCAAAGACGAGGCGGTCTTCACTCTCGATGGCTTCTTCTGGAGCGACGGGTGTCAAAATCCGCCCCCGTCGCTCGATTTCGACGAGGAACAGCCCCGGAAGATGACGGAGGCCCGCCTCTTCGACGGTTTGTCCCACCAGCGGGCAGACATCACGGACGACCATCGTGGTGACGTACTCTCGCCGGCGTTTATCGAAGGCATCTCCGGGATCAGAGCGATTGGGAAGCAGTCGGGGGGCAATAAAAATAAGGTAGATCAATCCGACAACGAGAACGGGAATGCCAACCCCGGCCAATTCGAAAAAGCCCAGAGGAGGCATGCCGGCGTCGTCGATCAGCCCCTGGACGATCAGGTTGTTACTGGTTCCGATGATGGTCAACGTGCTTCCCAAAATGGAGGCATAACTCAATGGGATAAGGAACCGACTCGGGGAGAGAGCGTTGCGGCGGGCCCAGTCGATCACCGATGGGGTCATCATCGCGACGATCGGAGCATTGTTGAGAAATCCCGAGAGGCCACTGACCGGAAAAACGATTCTGAGGGTTCCACCAAAGGCGGTTCGCGAGCGGGCTAAAAACCGTCCGAGGGTCATGTCCAGGGCGCCGGTCTCTCGCATGGCCGCAGAGAACATGAAGAGCACACCCACCATGGCCACGGCCGGATTGGCAAACCCGCTGAACGTTTCCCGGGGTGTCAGCACGCCGGTCGCGCCCAAGGCAATCAGGGCGCCCATCATGACGAGGTCGGGGGCCGCGACTTCCCAGACCAGCAGGCTGAGGGCGAGGAGCGCGACGGCGAGGGTGAAGCCCATCTGCCATTCCATGGTGAGCCCACGATATCGCCAAACGATGGTCTCGAACAGTCCCTGGGTCGACCAAGTGACTCCGGCGCAGGATCGGTAACACTCCCCGTATGGTGGACTCAGGGCCGTCTTTTTCAGAGCGAGACTTCTATCTCACCGAGTTTCGGGGGCGCCACCTCGGAATTGTTTTGCCGGTGACGGAGAGCGACCCGGTGGCTGGCCTAAGAGGCATCCTCGAAACGTTGTCCGGGAACGGGACGGGGGTCGTGCTCTTTGCCCGGCCCGGGGCTGCCTGGGTGCCTGCAGGGGTTCCGAGCATTCGACCGGATCTCGATGCAGCCTGGGCGGGGCGGGTGTGGCGGTGCATCGCCGATAGGGGGTACGCGGTGGTGGAACTCTCTGAGAACGACTTGGCCCAAGGGGGCTCGGCGGCGGCGATTCAGTTGGGTCTAATGAAGGTCGTGTGGATCAGGGAGTCGGGCGGCCTGGTGGATGCTGGTGGCCACCGGATCTCGGTCGTGGCGCTTCATTCGACCGAATCAGTGGACATCCGCTTGGGGGACCCATCCTCCGGAAATCTTTTACTGGAACCAATCCGCCGAATGCTGTTGGGCGGGGTGGTCTCGGTGAGCGTGTGTCGGCTCGATGATCTGGCTGACGAACTCTTTTCCTATGCCGGGGCAGGGACTTTTTTTTCGCTTGAGCGGTACACGGATGTCCGTTCCTTGACCCTGGAAGATTTCGATCTCGCGGCGGGCCTTCTGAGGCAGGGTGAGGTGGAGGGGTACCTCGCAGCCCGAGATAGCGAGGCGGTTGAGCGCTTGCTCGGCCATGGGTTCGGTGTTTTCGTTGAAGGCCGCTATATGGCGGGTTTCTGCGCATTGCTGCCGTATCCCGATTTGGGTGTGGGCGAAATTGCCGGTCTTTACACCGTGACGCGTTTTGCAGGGGAGGGCGTGGGGGGGCAACTGGTCCGTCATGCCCTCGTCGAAGCCGGTCTGAACGGTCTTCATAGTGTTTTCGCGTGCACGACGTCTGAGCGAGTGGAGGGATTTTTTCTTCGGAACGGTTTTGAGCGGGTGCAGCGCCACCAGGTGCCCAATTCAAAGTGGGCTGACTACCCGACGGAGCGACTGGGCCGGGTTCGATGCCTCGGAAGCAAGCCAGCGCCACAGCTCTGATGAACTCTGGGCCGGGTCGAGCGGTCGGAGTACCCCGGGCGTGGCGATTGCTTCTTCCCAGGGCGGCGAGCGCCGAGGCGCCCACGTGGACTATAAGCCGGGTTCTGTTCCGCTCAGACGTTGCCGTCCAAGAGGAGAAGATCATTCCTCTAGGCGCCGCGTTGCCGCGGCGCTCAAGCACTCTCACCCGGGTACTCCGTCCGGCTTGCGCCGGCCGATTGGGCGGGCCGCCCTCGACAGTACCCCTATTCGAGCTTGCTCCGGGAAGGGCTTGCCTCGCCGCCGGTCACCCGGCTGTCGCGCGTGGGCTCTTACCCCACGATTTCACCCTTACCGT
>JAQWNI010000204.1 GCA_029268645.1 Myxococcota bacterium | reverse complement strand
CGAAGACAACCTTGATGAAGCCATCGAGCAAGGTGTGCGCTTACGGACCATCGGGCGAATTGACCGCCTCCCGCCAAGCACGCGGAAGGCGGTAGACCGGGCCGTGGAGGCGACAGCCGCCGGAGAGCGAGGTCGAGAGCTGATCTTTGCGCTCTCCTATGGCGGGCGGACGGAGATCGTGGATGCCGCTCGGCGCTTGGCGCGGGATGCTGAGTTGGGAACGATTGACGTGGAGACCGTGGACGAGAAGGTCTTTGGGGGGTACCTCTACGCACCGGATATCCCCGACCCAGATCTTTTGATCCGGACGGGGAATGAAAGTCGGATTTCCAATTTTCTGCTGTGGCAGATCGCGTATTCAGAAATTTATATGGCGAGTGTCATGTGGCCTGATTTTAGACGGCCACACCTCGAGGCGGCTTTGAAGGATTTCCAAGCTCGAGAGCGAAGGTTTGGGTTGACGAGCGCGCAGGTGACCGACCCCGGTATCGAAGGTCGATCGAACGAAGGGGATCGAGACGCTGAATCGCCCACAGGTCGTGGGAGCGAGTCGGTTTCAAGATGAAGCGCCTGGCGGTTCTCGGAAGCACCGGTAGCGTGGGCGAGCAGACCCTGACTGTGGCCGCCGCTCACCCGGAGCGGTTTTCCGTAACCGCCCTGGCCGCGGGGCAGCAGGTTGAAGTCCTCGCCGAGCAGATCGAGCGCTTTTGGCCGGAAGTGGCCTCCGTCGCTCGGGAAGAAGATGCTCACGTTCTGCGTGCCCGCTTCGGGAAAAAGGTAGCCATTTATTCCGGCGAAGAGGGTCTCCAGGCTGTGGCGACCCACGAGTCGGATCTCGTCGTGGCAGCCCTAGTGGGAGCCGTGGGGTTGGCGCCGACCCTTGCGGCCATTCGGGCTGGACGAGACATCGCTTTGGCGAATAAGGAAGTGATGGTGATGGCCGGGGCCTTGGTTCGACGAGAGGTCGAAGCTGCGGGCGGGGTGCTGTTGCCCGTTGATTCTGAACACAGCGCCATTTTCCAGTCTCTGTCTGGGCAAAGGCTGCAAGATGTCACGCGTCTGATTCTGACGTGCTCGGGAGGCCCGTTCCGGGATGAGGCACTTTGGCCCTCGGAACGGCTTCGCGACGCTTCGGTTGATCAGGCGCTCGCGCATCCCAACTGGGATATGGGGGCCAAGATCAGCATCGACTCCGCCACGCTAATGAACAAAGGGTTGGAGGTGATTGAGGCGCGCTGGCTTTTCGATGTGCCTCCCGAGCAGATCGACGTCGTGGTTCATCCCCAGTCGATCATTCACAGTTTGGTCGAGTACCGGGACTCCTCGGTGATGGCGCAGCTCGGTTTGCCCGATATGCGAGTGCCCATTGCAGTGGCGTTGGCGCATCCGGAACGGATTGAATTGGAGGCGCCTAGGTTGGACCTGGCTGCATGCGGCCATTTAGATTTCGAGCCACCGGACCGAGAACGCTTTCCGTGTCTCGACCTGGCGACAAGGGCCCTGCGGGGAAGTGAGGCGGCCCCGGCTGTCTTGAATGCGGCCAACGAGGTGGCCGTTGCGGCCTTTTTAGAAGGCCTCATTCCATTTGGGGCGATTGCCGATACGAATCGGACTGTGCTCGATGCGCATCTGGCCGATCAGGCAGGCGCGACCTTGGCTGATTTGGCAGCCGTGTGGGCCGTCGATGAATGGTCGCGTGCTCAGGCTCGCCAAGCATGCGGAATTACGGCGCCCACACCGAACCCGGACGGGTCGCAGCGCGTCGGATAGTCTCAAGGAAACTCGATGGTTCTTTTCGACTACATCGTTGCCGCAATTCCCATGTTGGGAATTTTGGTTTTTGTACATGAGTTTGGCCACTTCGTTGTGGCCAAGCTGTGCGGCGTTCGGGTTTTGAAGTTTTCGCTGGGCTTCGGTTCGCCGATTGGTTTTGGTCGTCACCGGCTGCGCTGGGAGCGTCACGGCACCGAGTACGTGATCTCCTGGATCCCGCTCGGCGGCTTCGTCCGGATGCTGGGCGAAGCCATACCGGGAGACGAGGAGGCTGACCTCGATATTCCGCAGGATGCAAGGCCCGACGAATATCTCGATGCCAAGCCCGCTTGGCAGAAGATTGCGATCACGCTGGCGGGGCCGGCGATGAACTTGGCGCTGCCTGTTGTTCTCTTGACCGGAATGCTTTGGGTCGGCATGTCCAAGCCTGACAGTGTCATTGGTCTTGTGGAGCGGGCTTCTCCTGCGGCCGAGGCGGGCCTCGAGCCGGGAGATCGAATTGTGGCCATCGATGATGCTCCGGTCCGCTGGTGGCGTCAGGTGCAACGCCGTGTTCGAGAAACTCCGCCCGGCCAGGACTTGCAGGTTTCAGTCAATCGTGGGGATCAAACGCTCTCCCTGAATCTGAACGTTGGGGGTCGAGATTCCCTTGATCCCTATGGCGAGGCCCGAGAGGTCGGCTGGGTGGGGATCGGTCATGATCGACTCCCCGCCGTGATCGGCGTGCCGCAGGCCGATTCGCCGGCGGCGTTGCTTGGGCTTCGATCCGGCGAGGTGATTCTGGGGGTAGGCGACACGGAGACCGAGGATTGGGACCAATGGGTTCAGGCCTATGCGGCCGCGCCCGCCGGGACCGTTGAGGTCGAGGTGGCCGAGGGCCTGGAGGAGGAAGCGCCTCGTGAAAAGAGAGTGATTCCCGCCCTGGGGTCCGTTTCGGCCCTGGGTGTGATTCCCGCACCGATTCTGGTGGGCGCCGTGGTACCCGACATGCCTGCGGCGGAAGCGGGGTTGGCCGCCGGGGATCTCGTGCTGGAACTCGATGGACGACCGGTGGGCAGTTTTCACCATTTTGCCGACACGATTCGGGCCAGCGGAGGGGTGCCGTTGAGCTTGACCTTCGCACGTCAGGGCGAAACCCAGACTGTTGAATTACAGGCTGTTCAGCGGACCGTTCCGGGCCTGTTCGGCATCGACGGAATGGAGGAAACCGTCTATCAGATCGGGCTTTCTCATGCCCTGGCGACGCTTCCCGGATCAAGGGGGCTCGACCGTGAGCGCAATCCCCTGGTGGCGGTTCCCCGGGCGGTGGCCATGACGGGAGAGAATATTGTCGCCATGCTCGATGGCTTGGGCAAAATGTTTAGTGGCCAGGTGGGGCTCGAACAGGTCAGAGGGCCGATCACCATTGTTCAGTTTGCTCGCAAGTCTCTCGACCTTGGCTGGCAGGCCTACCTGACGATGATGATTTTTATCAGTTTGAATCTGGGTATTCTGAACTTGCTCCCGATCCCGATCCTGGACGGCGGGCAATTGGTCATCCACTCGATCGAGGGCATAAAGCGCGCGCCGATCTCTCTTCGCACCCGGGAGTTCGTTCAGCAGATCGGATTCGTGACGCTCATGTTTTTGATGGGGCTGGCCTTTTGGAATGATCTCTCCGCGCAATGGAAGAAGCTCGTCGACTGGCTGTCGACTGGTCTATGAACGCCGCGCGAGGAAGGCTGCTCGCCATAGAGTCGGCTACGCCCCGAGCCGAGGTTGCCGTTCTTGATGCCGAGAGTCACGTGTTGGCATCGCGGGGTGGGCAAAGTGGCCAACATCATTCGGAGACTCTGCTGCCGCTTGTGGACGCCGTCTTAACAGATTCTCGGACGGGATGGGCCGACCTAACCGCTGTAGCGGTGTCGATTGGCCCCGGTGCTTTCACGAGTCTTCGGATTGGGGTCGCGACGGTTAAGGGCTTGTGTTTTGGAGACGAAACGCCGGTGCTGGCGATTTCCACCCTAGAGGCTTTGGCTTGGGGGGCGCGCGATTCGATTTCAGGGAACTCGGCCCTTGGGCCGCTGCTCCCCATGCTCGATGCTCGGCGCGGAGAAGTCTACGCGGCGGCCTACAAGGGGCCGGCTCCGTCTGGAAGGGGTTGGGACACAATCTTGGCACCGGGTGTCTTTCGGGCCGAAGAGATCGCGAGGGCCTTACCCGAGGGAGGGTGTCTGGTTGGAGAAGGCGCTGTCGTCGTGGCCGAAGCTCTGGAAGCGCTGTGTCCCGGCCGTTTTGACCGGCTCTCCGGGATTGCGGCGAGGCCAGAAGCCAAGGCGGTCGGCGAACTGGGCTGGCAAGCCTTGCAGGCCGGCGAACAGGTTACAGCAAGCGGGCTTGTCCCCCGTTATGTGAGGCGGGCTGAGGCTGAAGTGCAGCGCACCCAGAAGCGATTCGAGTAAGCCCCGGGCCAAAGCGGTTGTTTTGACACCCCTAGAAACCTCGATTAATGTCGCGGACTTGGCCCGACCTGTTCGTGAAGCTTCGACCAGTTTCGGCCGTCCCATCAGCCGTTTGTCCCGTATCGGGTCCGGCGAAGAGCGCGTGGCGCCTTCGCGGCGGAACCGTCCCTGAAAGAGTCCCGACTGGAGTATTGATCCTCATGGCACTGAATATCTACTACGACAAAGATGCTGACCTCGGCCGCCTCGCCGGGAAGAAAGTGGCGGTGATCGGCTACGGAAGTCAAGGGCATGCGCATGCTCAAAATCTTCACCATTCTGGAATCGAGGTCGTGGTTGGGCTGAGGAAGGATTCGCCGAGCTGGGCGAAGGCGGAGTCGGCCGGCCTGGCTGTCGCGACTGTGGCCGAGGCTTCGGCGCAGGCCGACGTCGTGATGGTGACGTTGCCCGACGAATTGGCAGCCGATGTGTATCGCGAAGAAATCTGTCCCCACCTGGTGCCGGGGAATTATCTGGCCGTCGCGCACGGCTTCAATATCCATTTCAATACGGTGGCCCCGCCGGAGGGTGTGAACGTTTTTATGGTGGCCCCGAAAGGGCCCGGTCACACGGTCCGGGATCATTACGAACAGGGCCGCGGCGTGCCCTGCTTGGTGGCGGTGGATGCGGATCCGAGTGGGGACACGCTCCAGATCGCCTTGGCCTATGCGAGCGCAATTGGCGGGGGTCGCGCAGGGATTATTGAAACAACGTTCAAGGAAGAAACCGAGACGGACCTGTTTGGAGAACAAGCGGTGCTCTGCGGCGGCCTGACGGCGCTCATGAAAGCCGGATTCGAGACATTGGTGGAGGCTGGCTATGCACCAGAGATGGCGTACTTCGAATGCATCCACGAAGTGAAGCTGATCGTCGACTTAATTTATCAGGATGGGATTGCGAATATGCGATACTCGGTGTCGAATACCGCCGAATTCGGAGATTTTGTCAGCGGTCCGCGCGTGGTTGATGAAGAGGCGAAGGGGCGGATGAAGGATATCCTGACGGAGATTCAAACCGGCGAATTTGCCAAGAAGTTCATCTTGGAAAACCGTTCGGGCAACGTTTCCTTCAACGCCATGCGGCGCATTGCTGCCGAGCACCCGATGGAAGAGGTCGGTGGTCGGCTACGGGGGCTGATGCCTTGGTTGAAGGAACGCCAGCTCGTGGATCGGTCCAAGAACTAGTCGGTCACCCATTTGGGTGATTCGACCGAGGTGTTTGAATGACCCTCGAGGCTGTGGAGAATCGGCGCCCGGGTAAGCGGCGTGGACGGCGCAGAAAGCGCGGCGCGCGGGACGGCTCTCGAACTTTCGGCAGCGTTTTACCTTCCTTGCTGACGACGGGCAATTTGGCGGCGGGCTTTTTCGCGATCGTTAAGGCCGGCACGGGCGAGCCTTTGGTCGCCTCCTACGCCATTTTTTTGGCGGCGGTTTTCGACATCCTGGACGGGCGAGCGGCTCGAATGACTGGCAGTGTCAGCCGCTTCGGTGCGGAATATGACTCGATTGCCGATACTGTCTCCTTTGGGGTCGCCCCTGCGGTGATCGCTTTTTATGCCGGCGGATTGATCGACCTGCGCTGGGCCGGCTGGGTTCTCGCTTTTGTCTATACCGCCTGTGCGAGTTTGCGGTTGGCCCGCTTCAATGTCTCCTCCGGTCGTTTTGTCGGTCGTTTTGATGGTCTGCCCACCCCAGCGGCCGCCGGGATGGTCATTTCAGCCGTTTGGTTCAGTCATTTTCTGGCAGAAAGTGGCCTTCCGATGACGATTCCTTCCTTAATGCCGGCCCTCGGATTGGCGGGCCTCGGTCTGCTGATGGTTTCGCCAATTCCCTACCGCAGCTTTAAGGATGTCGATGTTCGAGGTTCGTATAGTGCGATCGTCATCATGGTGATCGTGCTGATCGTGCTTTTTCTGGAGCCGGGGCTCAACTTCTTTCTCTTTGGGCTGGCCTATGTTCTGTCTGGACCGCTTGCGTCGTATTGGCGTTGGCGTACCGGCGGCGCACTGATCGAAGTCCACGAGGATTCCGCGGATGAGGCCTCGGCGGAGGGGCAACCGCGCTCCGTCGAGTAGGGGGCGGACTTCCTGCGTCTTACGGGCACGAGGCAAACCGATGAGCGAGAAGATTCAAATATTTGACACGACGCTGCGCGATGGCGAGCAGTCGCCGGGCTGCAGTATGAATCTGAGTGAGAAGCTCGCTTTGGCTCGCCAACTTGAGAAGTTGGGGGTCGATGTGATCGAGGCGGGCTTTCCAATCGCCAGTGAGGGCGATTTCGAGTCGGTTCGACAGGTGGCTGAGGCGGTTCGCGGACCTTCGATTTGCGGATTGGCCCGGACCGGTCGCGCGGACGTCGAGCGCGCCGCCGCGGCGGTGGAGCCCGCGGCGCGTCCTCGGATTCACACTTTTATCGCGACCAGCGATATCCATTTGAAGCATAAGTTGAGAATGAGCCGGGCCGAGGTGCTCGAGGAAGTGGTTCGGGCCGTGGAGCAAGCCCGGGGCTATGTGGATGACGTCGAGTTCTCCGCAGAGGACGCCACCCGATCCGATCCGGATTATTTGGTCGAAGTTTTCAGCGCGGCGTTGGAAGCCGGGGCGACGACACTGAATGTGCCGGATACCGTGGGGTACACGACGCCAGGGGAATATGGCGCCTTGATGGCGACGTTACTTGAAAGGGTGCCGGACAGCGCTCGAGCGGTTTTCTCCGTGCATTGTCACAATGACTTGGGTCTAGCGGTCTCGAATAGTTTGACGGCTGTGCAAGCCGGGGCGCGGCAAATTGAGTGCACGGTGAATGGAATCGGGGAGCGTGCTGGGAACGCATCTCTCGAAGAGATCGTGATGGCGCTCCGGGTGAGGCCAGATCAAGCCCAGGGGCTCGATACGGGGATTGTGGCCTCAGAGATCTATCCAAGCAGCCGACTGCTCTCTTCGATTACTGGAGTTCAGGTCCAACTCAACAAAGCCATCGTTGGGGACAATGCCTTCGCCCACGAAGCAGGAATCCATCAAGATGGTGTTCTGAAAGCGGCGATTACTTATGAGATCATGACACCGGAGTCGATCGGCCGCGCCTCCAATGAGTTGGTGCTGGGCAAACACTCCGGGCGGCATGCCTTCAAGGATCGATTGGAAGAACTCGGACTGAGGGTTGACGGGGACGAATTCGAGCGATCTTTCCGACGCTTTAAAGATCTCGCCGATGCCAAAAAGGTAATTTATAACGAGGATATCGAGGCCATCGTGGCCGATTCCGTGGTCGCCGTGGATGATCGGTTTACCTTGAAGGGTTTGACGATTACAAGCGGGGATGCGACGGCCCCCCGAGCCAGTGTCGAGATGGTGGTGGACGGCGAGTCTTGCAACACAGTGGCGACCGGCGTGGGGCCGGTCGACGCTATTTTTGCTGCGATCACTGAATTGACGGATACGCAGAGTGAGCTGATCCGCTACCAGGTGCATGCCGTGACCGCCGGTTTGGATGCGCAAGGTGAGGTTTCGGTGACCATTGAAGAGGGTGGTCGCCGGGTGATCGGCAATGGGGTTCATGAGGACGTGATGGTGGCGAGCGGGAAGGCGTATGTGCATGCCATCAACAAACTCGAGTGGCATAAAAAACGGCGCGGGGCGGATGAGCCTAAAGGTATTTAAGTGGCCCCGAAGCTCGGCCGAATTCCGGGCGGGGCAGCCGAGCCCCATTGTTCCGCGGGCAGACAAAAAAGGAGAGAGTCTTGGATCGGATCGTGAGCTTGCCGGGGGACGGGATTGGTCCCGAGGTGACGGCCCAGGCCCGTCGCGTGCTCGATGCGGTGTGTAGCCATCACGGGCTGGAGATCGAGTGGGCGGAAGGTCTGATAGGGGGCTCCTCGATCGATGCCCACGGGACGCCGTTGCAAGATGAAGTGATCGAGCTCTGTCGGGGCAGTCGTGGGGTCTTGCTGGGCGCCGTGGGGGGGCCGAAATGGGATGCGCTGTCCGTAGACGTGCGCCCGGAAAAGGGCCTTCTGGGGATTCGGAAGGCTCTGGGTTTGTTCGCCAACCTGCGGCCCGCGGCCGTGATCCCCGCCCTAGCCGATGCCTCCGCCTTGCGTCCGGAAGTGGTCCGAGGCATTGACCTGTTGGTGGTCCGTGAGCTTACGGGTGGCATTTATTTCGGTGAGCCCAAGGGCCGTGGCGAAGAAGGAGGCGTGCGGCGAGGCTGGAACACGATGGTCTACGACGAGACCGAGGTCGCAAGAATTACTCGGGTTGCGTTCGAACAGGCCCGCTTGCGCCGGAATCACGTGACCCATGTGCACAAAGCCAATGTTCTAGATGTGTCTCAGCTGTGGATGGACGTGGTCGAGGAGGTGGCAAAGGATTTTGCCGATGTCACTTTGAGCCATCAGTTGGTCGACTCCTGCGCGATGCTTCTGGTCCGGGATCCGGGACGGTTTGATGTATTGGTGACCGGTAATCTTTTTGGGGACATTCTGTCAGATCAGGCGGCTGAGATTACGGGCTCTCTCGGCATGCTTCCATCGGCGAGCCTGGCCACCGGAGGCTTCGGGCTGTTTGAACCCGTGCATGGCTCGGCGCCGGATATCGCCGGAAAGGATCAGGCCAACCCACTGGCTGCGATTTTGAGTGGGGCGATGCTGTTGGAGACCTCGTTGGATTGTCCGGCCGGGGCCGCAGACGTTCGGGCCGCGGTATCCGCCACCCTGGAGGCTGGGTTTCGCACCGGGGATCTTCTTTTGGAGGGCGAGGACCGCCCGGTGGTGGGCTGCCGCCGTATGGGGGACGAGGTGCTGGCGCGTCTGGGGGCCAAGTGAGAGACGGACTGCGTGTCGGTGTCGTGGGCGCCACGGGCCTGCTCGGCCAAGAGGTCATCGCGTACCTAGACGAAGAACAATGCCCGGTGGGCGAGCTGCAAGTTTTTGCTGGAGAAGATTCGCTCGGCCAGGACGTTGAGTTCCGGGGTGAGAGTCTGCCGGTGCAGCCGCCGGTCGAGTCTTTGCGTGGTCTAGACGCTCTGGTTTTGTGCACCCCAGCGGTAGCGGCCTTGGATTGGGTTCGCATCGCCCTGCGGTCTGAGGTGGCCTGCATTGATTGTTCGGGGGCGCTGGTGGGCTCGGTCGATGTCCCCATGGCGATGACGGCTCTGGGCGCCTATGAGGAGCTGGCGTCTGTTCCGTTAATTTCTTCACCGCCGGGTGCTGGCCTGGCCTGGGGGCCGGTTCTGGCGGCAGTCCAGCGCGAGGCGGGGCTTCAGCGGGTCCTCGGGACGGTTCTGCATTCGGCCTCCGCCGCGGGCCGCCATGGGATTGAAACTCTCTCCGAAGAGACCTTGGCTTTGCTCAATCAGCGGTCAGAAGAAGGCGAGCCAGTTCGGGACGTGAATGCGCCCCGGGCCTTCGAATGTCACGCGCATGGAGTGGACTCCGGAAAGGGCCCCGAAGCGATCCTGGAAGGCACCCTCGTAGACGTACTGAGGCGTGTTCTGGGCCCCGATGTCACCGTGGCGGCCACCAGTATCCAGGTGCCGACGTTTGCAGGGCAGGGGTCAACGCTGGCCTTGCAGACAGAAAAACCGCTCAGGGCCGAGGAGGCGTCTGTTCTTTTCGAGAAGACGCCCGGGGTTGAAGTCGTGGAAGAGGCTCGAGGGCTCGGAACCCGGGAGTCCGTTGGGGGCGAGACCATTCAGATCAGTCGCATCCGGGCCGATCCGACGACCGAGGCGGGGCGTGGGATTCTGCTTTGGTTGACGGCGGACCCTCTTCGGCTGGCCGCGCGGAATGCAATTCGTTTGATTGAGGCCCGCTTTCCGCAAAGGTGAAGCCCCGCGGACCCCATGGGCCCCGAGTGCTTTGGGAGGTCGATTCGCTCGAGTGCCTAATTATCGCCTGGGGATCGAATACGATGGGGCGGCCTTTAAGGGGTGGCAGATCCAGGGCGGCGGCGAACCGACCGTGCAGGGCGCTCTGGTCGAAGCGCTCGGGCGGGTGACCGGAGAGCGTGTCGCTGTGACGGGTTCGGGGCGCACCGATGCGGGGGTGCACGCCGAGGGCCAAGTGGCGAGTTTCTGGCTGGAGTCTGACTGGGACCCGTTTCGACTGCAGCGCGCCCTCAACGGGGTTTTGCCCCGGTCTGCCTCTGTACACGGGGTCGAGATTGTGCCGAAAGGTTTTGATGCGCGGCGCAGTGCCGTGGGCAAACGGTATCGCTACCGAATCTGGAACGGCCCTGACCCTTCGCCGTTACGAGCCGCTCGACAGCTGCATGTCCCGAAGCGTTTGGACGTTGTTTCGATGCAGGCTGCGGCCGCGGGGCTGGTGGGCGAGCGCGATTTTGCGTCGTTTCAGGCTGCGGGTTCAGACGTGGTCACCACCGTTCGCCTTTTGAGTCGGCTAGACGTGGTTGGAAAGCCCGGCGGGGAGATCGAAATCGTCGCCGAGGGCAGCGGATTCCTTCGCCACATGGTCCGAAACCTGGCCGGCACCCTGATCGAGGTGGGTCATGGAAAGCGCTCCCCGGGCTCCATGGCCGCTCTGTTGGCGGCGCTGTCTCGGTCCCAGGCTGGGCCGACGGCTCCAGCCCAGGGGCTCACGCTTGAGCAGGTCGATTATGCCGACTTCGGCCATGAGAAGCGGAGCGATGCCGGGGCGTAGGCGGACATTCCGGAGGAAAACCGCAGGCTTTGCGCAGGCCCGTGCCTTGACGTCTCGGGCGGGATCGCCTACCTAACGGTCCCCTGCAGAGGGCTTCCTGCGTCGGATCGTCTCCTGCTCGATGCGGTTCTCGGATCTTCAGCGAGCCGCCCGAGCCAGGATCCCGTCGGCGGGGCTTATGAAACTGGATTCTGATCCAAACCAAGAGGTACTCCCATGGGAGCGCAGGCTCACCGAGCGACCCGAAGCATCCGCGCTGAGGACGTCGAGCGCCGTTGGTTCGTTGTGGACGCGACCGATCTCGTTTTGGGGCGCTTGGCGACTCGCGTCGCCACGATTCTCCGCGGTAAGCACCGCGCCACGTTCACCCCGCACGTCGATACCGGCGAGTACGTGATTGTGGTGAATGCGGACAAGGTCAAGCTGACGGGTCGCAAGCGGGAACAGAAGACCTACTACCGTCACACGGGTTACCCGGGCGGAATTAAGTCCATTACAGCGGACAAGCTGCTGGCTTCGGCTCATTCGGATCGCGTCGTGCACGATGCCATCCGGGGAATGTTGCCCAAGAACGCCCTGGGTCGAAAAATGCTCGAGAAGCTGAAGGTCTACGCCGGTCCGGATCATCCCCACACAGCGCAAAAGCCGGAGGAGCTGTCTCTTGTCTGAAATGATTTCCGCCGCGACGGGCAAACGAAAGAACGCAATCGCGCGTGTCCAGCTGAGCCTGGGCACTGGGACGATTATGGTCAATGGCCGCAAGGCCGACGAATACTTTCCTCGAGAGGCGCTGCAGATTGATTTGCGTCGACCCTTGGAGATGACAGGTTCGACTGAACGATTTGACATCAAAGCGACCGTCACCGGGGGCGGCGTCGCGGGCCAGGCGGGTGCGGTTCGTCACGGGATTGCGCGGGCCTTGGAGAAAAATGATCCGAACCAGCGCGCCACGCTCAAGCGTGAGGGCATGCTGACCCGGGATCCGCGTCGTAAGGAGCGGAAGAAGTACGGTCAGAAGGGCGCGCGAGCACGCTTCCAGTTCAGCAAGCGCTAGGCCGCCTGAGCGCGAACACGGCTCGATAGACGCCTCGGTCTTTTTGCGGACCGGGGCGTTTTTCTGTTTTGGGCCGGGCCGGCCAGGGGCTGAGGTCCCGGCTCGCGACAAGGCCCCCTCCACAAAATGCATCCAGGAGAATGGCCTCGGTGGCCGCGGTGGAAAGTCTGGTGTCTCTGAATCCCTTTGGGGCACTCGAGCCGACCAGAGCTGAGTCTAGAACCATCGCCGAGGAGTGAGAGGCCTCGATCCCGATCGGTTTGACGCGACTTCCCCAGCGAGGCTATACAGTGATGGCCCGGCATTGGCTGGGTTTACTGTCGGAGTCAAGTTGGATCGAACTCTCATCCGCGATCGTTTTTTTGCGAAGCCCGGGGTGAGGTGTCGGCGGTGAGCGGCGCAGCCGTTCATGAAGCCAGCGACCGATTCGATACGACAGCCTCCTCCTCTCTCAAAGAGATCCGTCGGCTCAAAGAGATCCGTCGGGCAATCCTCGGTGGGAGCTCATCGGGCGGTGGGTTCTTTTGCGCGAAGGGGAGACCGGGCTTGTGCGCCCGGTCGGGAATTCGAGGGGGGGCGGTGTGAACTCGGGGAATGCAAGGGGGGAGAAGTCCATGAGGACCCGTGTGACCAAATACATTTTTGTGACCGGCGGCGTGATGTCGTCACTTGGCAAGGGGCTGGCTTCGGCCTCGATTGGTGCCTTGCTGGAGGCGCGCGGGCTGCGGGTCACCTTCTTAAAGCTCGACCCCTATTTAAACGTAGACCCGGGAACAATGAATCCTCTTCAGCATGGTGAGGTCTACGTGACTGAAGACGGCGCGGAAACCGACTTGGATCTGGGCCACTACGAGCGATTTACCCGATCTCGGATGAACCAGCTCAACAATATGACGGCGGGACGAATCTACGACTCGGTGCTGAGCAAGGAGCGCCGCGGTGACTACTTGGGCGGTACGGTCCAAGTGATTCCCCATGTGACGGACGAAATTAAGGAGAGCATTCGCGCAGCGGGGCAGGGCGTCGATGTGATTCTTGTCGAGATCGGCGGAACGGTCGGGGATATCGAGTCGCTGCCGTTCCTTGAGGCGATTCGGCAGTTTCGCAGTGATGTGGGCCGAGAGAATACTTGCTTTATTCACGTGGCCCCGGTGCTCTATCAAGCCAGCGCAGGAGAGCTGAAGACCAAGCCTGTGCAGCACTCGGTCAAGGAATTGCAAGCGGTCGGCATCGGGCCGGACATCATTCTGTGCCGTACTGAGCGATATCTCGATAAGGGCATTAAGTCGAAGATCGCGCTGTTTTGCAATGTGGACGAGGACGCCGTTATTACGGCCAAAGATGTTGAGAGCATCTACGAGGTTCCGCTGGTTTTCCATACCGAAGGGCTGGATGAAAAGATTGCCCAGGTGCTGAATATGTGGACCGGTCAGCCGGACTTGCGTCAGTGGGAAGACCTGATCGAAGCCCAGCGTAATCCCGAGAGCGAAATCACCATCGCGATGGTGGGCAAGTATGTCGACCTTGTGGAGAGCTATAAGAGCCTGAATGAAGCGCTCGTTCACGGGGGGATGGCGGTTCGTTCGACCGTCAATATTCTCTATGTGGACAGCGAGAAACTCGAAGACCCGAGTGTTCTCGCTAAGGCGGATGGCATTCTTGTTCCCCACGGCTTCGGTTCGCGGGGCGTCGAAGGCAAAATCCGTGCAGTCCGGTTTGCCCGCGAAAACGAGATTCCCTACCTCGGGATTTGTTTCGGCATGCAACTCGCTTGCTGCGAGTTTGCTCGCCATGTCGCGGGACTGGAGGGAGCCAATTCTCGCGAGGTCGACGAAGAAACCGCTCATCCGGTAATCGACCTGCTGCCCGGCCAGGAGCAGGTTGCCGAAAAAGGAGCGACCATGCGGCTTGGGGACTACCCCTGTTCATTGGCCGAAGGGAGTCGGGCGCGGTCGATTTACGGTCGAAGCGAGATTGTCGAACGCCACCGCCACCGCTACGAATTTAATCCGGAATATCGAGAGCGCCTCGAAAAGGCCGGCCTGCGCTTTAGCGGGGTCTCGCCCGACGGCCGTTTGGCTGAAATCGTCGAATTACCCGACCACCCGTTTTTCGTGGCCTCACAATTTCACCCCGAATTTGCCTCGAAGCCCTTCGATCCCCATCCGCTCTTTCAAGCCTTTGTTGAGGCGGCCGTCGGGCATTGTAGCCGCAAGGGCTGAGTCGCTCGGAAAACGTGAGGTGCATGCTCTATCGGTGGGGGCTTGAAACCTGGTGTGGGATCGCTAAACAGGGCTGTCCACGGGGGGCGTTAGCTCAGCTGGCTAGAGCGCCGTGCTCACACCGCGGAGGTCGGTGGTTCGAGTCCACTACGCCCCACCATTTCGACCCGGGTTGGCGCCAGCGCCGAGGAAACCGGGCTCCAGTCGACTTTTTGGCTGGGAAGTGTCAGATCAAGAGCGGCCTCTGGCCGTTCGTGGCCCGGTAGCTCAGCTGGATAGAGCACCAGCCTCCGAAGCTGGGGGTCGCGCGTTCGAATCGCGCCCGGGTCACCACTCGATCTGGGCTCTGGGTGGGCAGCCCCTTGCCCACTGCCTTTTTTGGGGGTCATAGGGCCCCAAAAAACGTCCCGCATGGCGCTCGAATGATGCATAATCACTGCGGGAAGGGGCTTGTCGCGACGGCGAGGGCCTTTACCCAGCATATGGTGTTGCTGTTTTGCTCCTGGGAAGGTTCTGAAATTTTATGCTCGTTTCGATTTCTGCTTTATGTCGGCTGATTCTATCCCCTCGGACAGGTCTTGGGTTTCACTCTCGGCAGAGTGGGACCCCGCGAGCGACGCGACTCTGGGTTGCAAGCCTCCTGTGTTCGGTTGGCTTCTTTCTGGAGGGTTCAGCGTCCGCGACCACGATTACTTTTCATGAGCGCGCCTTTGCGGACACCGTGGTCGCCTCCTCGCTGAATTCCCCCTACGACCAGGCGGCCTCGGCGCTCGGGGCCAACGACTGGACGGCCGATATGGTGGGGGTCAATCAGTGGGGCCCCGACATCGGCGTGGCGCTCGGCGACGGAGGCTTTCTGACCCTGGGATTTACCGATAACGCTTTTGGCTCCAGCGGAGACGATGAAGGCGATGTTTGGATTTTTGAGATCGGGGGAATCACGGAAGAAATGAACGTCGAGATTTCGGTGGATGGCGTTACTTGGCTTGATGTCGGAATCGCGGATCGACCAAATTCGGCATTCGACTACGGGGTGGGGATTGATATCGATCCCTTCTTCAATTCTTCTAACGGATTCGATATTTCGACTCGCTTCAGTTTTATTCGGGTCACCGACACCGGGAATAATACCTACGGGGGGGGCAAGTCCGGTGCCGACATTGATGCGATCGCCGCGATTTACCCGATTTCCGAAAACGTCATCGTGCCCGAGCCCGCGTCGGGCGTCATGGTCGGGCTCGGATTAATGGGCTTATCGTTGAGACGACGGATCAAGGGAGTTCCTCGCCAAACGAAGGGTGCTTGATCGTCCGCTTGTGCGGTTTTTGAGCGTGCGTCTTCTCTGGTGAGAGTGCCCTATTGCGGTGGACTCGTGAACTCGGGGAAATCGGATTCCAGGGCGGTCTGGGGATTGGGTAGCGGGGGAAGGGCGTTGTTGATGCACTCCGCGACGGCCGCCGATCCCTTGGGTGTGTAGTGGACGCCATCGTAAAAGAGGGGCGTTGGATCCAGACCTTCGAAGCATTGGTCCACATCCACAAGGGTGAGACCTAAATCCGCGGCCACCTGTCGAGTGTGGTCGTTGACGAGCCCGAACAGCATGGCGTCGCCTTCGTAGGGCATCCATTGCGATCGAAAGGTGCGCATCATTCTCCGCTCAACCAAGTACGGCTCATAGTCCGGACGCATCGCGTGGGGTTGGGTTAAGAGAACGAGCTCGGCACCATGGGCCGCGGCGAGTTCTTGGATCGCTTGGATGGCTTGCTTGCGGGCGGGCAAAAGAGTCTTCACATAGTCAGCGAGGGCCTGAATCTGGGGTTCGCCCAGAAAAATGGCGTTCGGGGGCAGGACCACCGGCGGGGCGGCCCGAGTGAGGTCGCGACCAGCCCGTTCGTAGAACTGGAAGCTAATAAACGAGAGCAGCCAAGAATCACGCACGGGCACCCCCATGATGCGTCGCGTGGCCTCGGCTTCAAGGGGGTTGTGAATGGGCCGGTGAGGCAGCAGATCGATCCCAAAGTGATCCGGAGCCCGCAAGATTTCGGTGAGGTCGTTGACGGCGTGCATCAGGAGGATGCGTTGGGGCCGGAGATCGATCTCATTCAACAACAGGCTGAGATTGCGATAGCTGTCGATCACGCTGTTCTCCGCGACACCGTAATTCATCGCGGGAGGCTCAAGCAGGTCTGGCCAGCGTTGGCCCTGCGGGACGAGGACCGCCTCGGTCGTACTGCCTCCGAGTGCAATGACGGGTGTGGCCACGTCAGGGCCGCCCCCCGACAAGCTCCGAAATCGAGTCCGGACTCCCTGGATCCGGCCGCCTCCGTCATAAAGACCGCCCGTGTAGGCGCTGGCACGCCACCAAGCATCACCCAGGCGGGACTGGTATCGGTCAACCGGAGGTGACGGGGTGTAAGGGTTAACCCATGCCAGTCGCAACAGGCCTTCAAGGAGCGTGAAGGCGAGGAGGGGCGCCAGCACCACGAGGGCGGCTCGGGCGAGCCAGACTGACTTCATCTCCGCACCCTCATGGCATTGTGGTCTCTGGAGTCGGAATCAAGATGGCCAAGCGCACAGAGTAGCGGTCCGTTTGAGGTCAGTCTGCCCGGGCACTCGTAGAGTCTCCAGCGGAAAGCAATTCTTCTGTGCAGGAACATAGAAGAGGGGCAGGGCGCTATTTGATCCCAAGGTCGCGAATCATTCGAGAGAGGCTGGGGCGATGCAGGCCGAGCATCTCCGCGGCTTTGCTTTGGTTGCCTTCGCTGCGCTGCAGCGCGCTTTCGATGAGGGCTCTTTTGTAGAGCTTCAGAATGTCCTGGAGCGACGCACTCCCTAGGTGATGCGCCACGTCTTCGACAAGATTCTCGCCGCTGCGAGGGCCTCCCGAGGCGGGTGCGCCATCTCCGAGAGGTCCAGGGAGTCGCAATACGTCGCCCTCCGAGAGGACGAGGGCTCGCTCGATCACATTACGGAGTTCTCGGATATTGCCAGGCCAAGTCCACTGTTGCAGCGCTCTGAGTGCTTCTGATGAAATCTCTTTGATGTTGCGTCCCAGTCGCTGCCCCTCGGTCCGAACGAGGTGTTCGACCAGAAGCGGAATGTCCTCCGGCCGATCGCGGAGGGGTGGAAGGTGCACGGGAACCACGGCCAATCGATAAAACAGGTCCTCTCTGAAGCGCCCCGCGCTGACTTCGTCCTCAAGTCGGCGATTGGTCGCGGCCACGATTCGAACGTCGACTTGCCTGATTTCGTTGCTGCCGAGGCGCTGCACTTCCCCTTCCTGGATGGCCCGTAGCAACTTGGCCTGAACAGAAAGCGAGAGGGTGTCGACGTCATCGAAGAAGATCGTGCCTCCGTCGGCAATTTCGAAGCGGCCTTCTCTCGCCCGGTCGGCTCCGGTGAAGGCACCTTTCTCATGGCCGAAGAGCTCGCTCTCGAGCAGGTTCTCGGGGAGGGCTGCACAGGCGAGCTTGACCATCACGCGGTCGGCTCGCTGGCTGGACCGATGCAGGGTGCGCACCGCCAGTTCTTTTCCGGTGCCAGTTTCTCCGACGATGAGGACCGAAGCGTCCGTCTGGGCGACACGCATCAATTGATCGATGGCGGAGCGAATGCCTTGGCTGCGGCCCACCATTTCGGAGCTTTCGTATTCTTCATCGACCTGGGTTCGGAGGTAGAGGTTTTCGCTTTCGACCCGTTTCCGAAGCTCTTCCAGTTCCTCCAGGCGAGCGGCGTTTTCCAGTGCGACCGCGATGGGCCCGGCCAGGTTGACGAGCAATTCGACGTCGTCCGAGTCGAAGAGACGGCCGGAAGGTCTCTGACCAACGAGCAGGGCCGCGACACGGTGCGACTCTTCTCCGAGGGGCAGGAGAATCTCGATGCTTCGTTCCATCGCCGCTTTTTGCAGGTTTCGGCCGGCCCGGCGAGGCTTTGGTCCATGCGGAAGCAGGGAACTCTGGAAGCGAACTGCTTGGTGAAGCGGGTCTTCGGGGAGCAGGGTGAGTGCTGGCCGGCCGGGTGCTGGGGCGACTTCTTCGAATCGGTCCTCGGGCGGACCGATCACGACATGAAGCGAGGCACCGGCGCGGACGTCTTCGGTCCCTTTGCGGAGCAAATCGATGACTCGTTCCTGAGTTCGAAGGCGTCCGATCTCTCGCGCCAGGGCCTGGAGCGACTCCCGCATCTGGCGGTGTCGGGGGAAGAGGTTCTCCTCCACTGCGGCTTCGATGCGTTCTGAGAGTGCTGGAACCAGGGGAAGGGTTCCGGACGCCACCAATGTCAC
>JAQWNI010000203.1 GCA_029268645.1 Myxococcota bacterium | reverse complement strand
ACGGCGGGCAAAGGGTCTTTCACCCCCGGGCTCTGAAACGGCTGACAACGGGTGGTGCAGCCGGTGAACTTGTCGAAATTCGGGTTCAACGGGCGGGCCAGCCCGTGCGCATATTCATGCCTCGGGGACCCATCGGGGCGCGAATTGTCGCCGAATCCCATGCGCCTCTTCGCTGAAGCGCCTCGTTCAGGTGCCGGCGCCGAGGTTTCGATTGAAGCGAGGAGCCCCCGGTCGGGTTGCGGATAGCCAACAGTGTCCGCCCCAATGCGTGCCGAGCGGCCGATGGAGGAGTGTTTCTAACCCGACTGCGATGGGCGTCAAAAAGTCGAGCGGCTTCCACGCCATGGGAAGAAGCTCCCAGGCGAAATACATCCAGTTGAACTTGGCACCTTCCTGCACTTCAAAACCCGCGCGTCCGAAGGCGTCGACGAGATCCTGATAGCGAAAGCGATTTAAAACCTCGTCGTCGTCCCAGCTCGGCTGTAACGCTCGGGCGAGCCGCATAAGCGGGCTGTCATCGATAGTCTCGATTACGAAGAGCAGGCCTCCTGGAACCAAGAGTCGCCGGCATTCGCTCAAAACGGCATCCACATCGTGGGCGTGGTGCAGGACATGAGAGATGTAGACCATGTCGAAACGTTCACTGGCCAGTGGAATTTTTTCACCGACCGCCACGGTGGTCGGGGCCCACTGGGAGGCCTCGCTGGCCCGGGAGAGGGCCGGTTCGAGTCCGACCGCGTGCCCGCCATAGCGCAGGAGCCTCTGCAAGTTGTCTCCGCGACCACATCCGATGTCGAGAACGCGAAATCCCGGTCGACTTGCCGCAATCGCCTTTTCGACGGCTCGGAATCGGAAGACGCGTTCCTTCACAGACCACGTCCTCCCAGTCGGGGGCCACGGCACAGGGCCATCAGGTCCAGACATTCGTCCGTGGCGGGGATGACGGGGAAGTCTTCGAGGTCGACATGGGGCAGACCGTCGCTCTTTTCGATTCCGCGCCGGACGATCACCGCGAAGGCGGCAAAGAGTGATTCGATGAGGGCGTGAGGAAGGACTTTGCGAAGCCCTAAAGGATCGATGCGGACGATTCGACGGATCCTCGCCAGCCGGGCGTCGTAGTAGGCCTTGGGTTCGGGCGACGCCGCGATGCCGAGCATTTCGACGTGATCAAAATGGGGTGCGAGAAGCGCTTCGAATTCTTCAGCCGAATACTCGCGTACGTGAAAAGGGTTCTCTCCATCCGACTGAGGCAGGTTCGGTGTTGACAGAAGAGCAACTCCGGTCGGCGTGAGGAGCCGGGAAATCGAGCGGAGGTAGGGATGAGGATTTTCGAGATGTTCGACCACTTGGAAGCTGACGACGAGGTCGAAAGCTTGACTGAGCAGCGGGAGGGCTCCTGCTTCTGCTCGGAGGAAGTGAGCGTTTGGGTGCCGAGCCGCTGGGTCGGGCGTGATACGGTCGACTGCAAAAACTCGCTCAAGGGCCGAGGCCAGGTCTCCTGTTCCGTAGCCGGTTCCGCAACCCAGATCCAGCACTCGCTGGGCCCGCTGTTGGCGAGCTTGCTCGATGGCGTACGCATATGCAGCCCGATGACGGACCAGATCCACAGAGAAAAGCCGACTTCCTTCGTGAAGGCGCTCGCCTGTGAAGAGCAATCGACTCATGTTTCTTCCCCGGTCTGTGCCGCCAAGGCTTCGGCGGTAAATTCCCGCGCGAACGCCAGGCCGACGGCAGCTCGGGTCACGATCATACCGAAGGACAGCGTCAATGATGCCGCGATCAGAGTTTCCTCCTGGGCATAGGACTCGAAAAGGGCAACAAAGACGACTTGCCCGGTGCCGATCCCTGCCACCGCGATGGGCAATGTACCGACGAGAAGCAGGATGCTTGTGTTGACGATTAAGTCGGCGACGGGCACGTTCACGCCGAAGATTTTTAAAGTGATTCCGACCACGACGATAAAAACCCCGACAAAAAGCAGCCGAACTCCAGCGACCTTGAGCAGTACCGAAAGAGGCAGGGTGCGGGCATCGTGAAAAATTTCCAATTCCCGAAGTCGATCGATCGGACCCATCGGAATGGGGGCTCGCAACGCGCCTAGGCCCCCAATGGCCAATAGACCGAGGAGGACGATCAGGCCCGCACGGAGACCCATGTTCGGTGTTCCGAGCCAAGCCATACCGCCTAGGACGCAGGCGATCAAGGACCCGAGATCGAAGAGGCCGATGACAAAGATCGCGCCGGCGGCCTCGGTTAAGGTCATTTGCGCTCTGCGGCGCAAGAGCACGGCAGTCGCTCCGGCCCCGAGGGCGTAGTTGACCAGTCCCAGCGGGTAGCTGGCGGCTTTGATGCGGGCGGCCACGATCCAATTCCGGAAGGGGTGAGAAGCTGAGATCACCCAGACAAGGCAAATAGCCTCGAGGGTGAGAGAAACGATCAGAAAGAGAATCAGAGTGGGGGTCAGCCAAAGAGCGATTTCCGGGGTGAGATGGTGAAGAACGCCACGCAAGTCGACGCCGGACAAAACCCAGGCCAGGAGACCACCGCTTACGACAAAGGGAAGTGCGAAGCGAATCACTTTCCCGATCAGGCCTTTGCCCGCTGCGGAACCTTTCGTCATCGAGAGGTGCTCTGGGCTCGCTCAAGAGCTTCTGCCATGTCATCAGCGGAGCGTTCCCAGTCGAAAGTACGAGACCAATCCAAGGCGGCCTGAGACATGCGCAGAGCCAGTGCATCATCATCGAGCAGGCGACCGATGGCTCGGGCAAATCCTTCGACATCCTCATCGCCGACGAGGAATCCAGTTTCGCCGTCTCGGACCGAATCTCGGAGTCCGTCGGCGTCGGTGGCCACGACTGGCGTTCCTGTGGCGTTGGCTTCGATGACCGTCAGTCCCCAACCTTCCTTTTCGGACGGGCAAACACAGACCCGTGAAGAGGCGAGAAGAGCATCTCGTTCCGCGTTGGTGATGAATCCCGAGAAGTGAGTTCGGTCGCTCAGCCCGAGCGTGCGGGCCAAATCCTGAAGTCCGGAAAGGGCGGGGCCCCGCCCAACGATAAAAATTTCGGCCTCTGGCCATCGAGGCTCGATTTTCTTCATGGCTCGAAGCAGGATGTCGATTTTCTTGTAGGCCTCCAAACGACCGACATAGATTACTCTTCGCTTGCGGGGAATCGCAACGTCGACTTCCTCTTGGGGGCGGTCAATTCCGGGATGGCTTACTTGGATTCGATCGGCATCGAGACCTCGCTTCGCCAGGTCTCGAGCCGTGCTTTCAGAGATAGCCAGAAATTCGCAGCCCTGATAAAAAGAAGGAATCAGGCGTTCGGAAGCCCAGACTGCCGCGGCGATGGGTGCTGACACCTGCTGGAATGCGACTTCGCCAAACAAGTGATGACAGAGCGCGAGAACCGGTCGGGCGGCGAAGAGCGGAGCGTAGTAGGGCACCTTGTTGAGGCATTCGACGACGACGTCGAAGCGGTCACGACGGGTCTCTCGGAAGGTGTGATGAAGCACGCGGGGGTAGTAGAGCGCCAAAGGCCCCAGCCTTTCGACTCGGATTCCGGACACCCAGTCCTGGTCTCTCCCCCCTTGAAATCCGGCAGACCAATGGGTCATTTCGAATCCGCGGGCGGCCAGTCTTCCGAAGATTTCGTAGACGTGGGTCTCGGCCCCGCCGGCTTTGGGATGGTGGGGATCTCGCTCATTTAAGATCAGGACTCGGGGTAGCACCCTGTTGCTTGACCTCTCGACCTACAGTCGTCCTAGTGCGTCCGCAATCCGAAGCCACCAAACAACCCAGAGCGCTTCGACGCCAATTCGCACTGTGAGCTTCGATGCGCCTCGGGTTCGGTCAAGGAAGAAGAAGGGGAGTTCTTTAATGGCTGCGCCGTGGCGCACGAACCGGTAATTCATCTCGATCTGGAACGCATAACCATCGGCCCGAATGCGTTCGAAGCCGATGGATTCAAGCATTTCCCGGGTCATGGCCCGAAAGCCGCCGGTCGTATCGCTAATCGGAAGCCCTGTGACCTTTCGAGCGTACACGTTGCCAAAGTAGCTGAGCAAAATTCGCTCAATCGGCCAATTTACGACGGTGATGCCGTCAAGATAGCGAGAACCGAGAACAACGTCGTGATCCTTCAGGTTGTCGACCATTTGGGGAATGACGTCGGGGGGGTGTGAAAAGTCGGCATCCATTTGGATGATCTGATCTGCCCCGAGATCGAGAGCTCGGCGAAGGCCCGCGCGGTAGGCGGCTCCCAAGCCTTCCTTTTTCTCGCGGTGAAGAACATGGACCCGTCCGGTTTCTTCGGCGAGACGGTCCGCGAGGGTTCCGGTCCCGTCTGGCGAACGATCGTCGACGACCAAAATTTCGATCGACGGGTCCTGATTGAGGACTTCAGGCACGATGAGCGGAAGATTTTCCGCCTCGTTGTATGTCGGGATGACGACAAAAGTCCGGGTCATCCGGCCTCCCGAAACGTCGAGCATGTGGATTGAAGCGCCTACCAGGGCGGGTGATTTCCCCAGCCAGGGGTCGGCACCTCAGAGTAGTCCTATCGGACCTTTCGAGACAACCACGATGAAAATTTGATTTTGGGTCCATTTGAGGGCGTCTCCCCCCTCTCGACTAGACACCGCAGGGAGAGTGGGAGTGCGGACCCTGCCATGGTGATGGAATTCTAGAGGCGACCGAAGCAGGCTCCTCATGGGCGTGTTCTTCGCTCTCCCGGGAGTCGATAGCAAGGGTCCATCGGCTCGCCTAGCTTCCCTCTGTGCGCGCCGCTGCCTTGATCACTGCCCTCGGAATGGTATCGAGCCTCCTTTCCATGCAGGCCACCGCCCAGTCGGGCCGGACCCGCATTCCGATGCATTACGAGCGTGCCGAGCTGCCGGTGATTATTCAAGACGTCGCCCGGGCGACAGGCCGTCGGTTTGTTTATGACTCCGATTTGGATGGTCGTGTCACGATCACGGTTCCAGGGCGGGTGAGCCAGGAAGAAGCCCTTGAGCTTCTTTTTGCCGCGCTTTTTCTGAATGACTTAACGGCACTGCCCTCTGAGGGGGGGACGATCCGGATCGTTCCGATCATCGAGACGCTGAGTAGTGCACCTGTGGAGCAGGCGGCTTCCTTATTAGGAGGCCGACCGATCACGACACTGATTGGTCTCGACCATGTTTCCGCTGAGAGGGCGGCGGAGACTCTTCGGCCTTATGTCTCAAGAAACGGCCTCGTTTTGGCTTATGCGCCTGCGAATAGTTTGATCTTGGCAGGAACCGAAGGGCAAGTCGTTCGGTGGATCACGATTGCAAGAATGCTCGATGCCGCAGCCATCGAGGAAGTGCTGGTGAGAACGATTCGTTACCGAGATGTAGAGCAGTTAGCCGCAATGCTCGAAATAATTTTCAACCAAGGGCGCCTCGCTAAGGAACGGGTGACGATCGCCTCCGACACGCGATCCAGCCGAATCATCATCGAGGGGAATGCTCTTGCTCTGATCGAGATCCGACGCTTCATCGAAAACTTTGATCGACCGGTCGAAGGTGAAGGCCTGATTCACGTTGTCCGAATTTTGAATCGAGATGCCGAGCAAATGGCCTCGTTGTTGACAGGGCTGGCCGATTCGACCGCCAGCCCTGCATCCGGCCCCTCGACTTCTCGAAGGGCGCAGCCGCAGATCGCGAACACTCAGAAGCTCATGGGAAGAGATTTTAAGATTGACGTTGATGGCCCCACCCAATCTCTTCTGATCCGCGCCGATCCCGAAACGTTGGCTTTGCTGCTCCAGGCGATTTCCGAGCTGGATCGGCTTCCGCCGCGGGTTTCTGTTGAGGTGATCGTCCTTGAGATGCGTCGTCCCGAGAGCTTCGTCTTCGGCTTGAACTACTTTTTGCCGCTATCGACCCCCTCGAGCCCTACGGATTTTGCGGTCTTCACCCAATCGGGTCGTGCGACGGCGAGTCAACCCGTCGATGGCGCGGTGGCCTTTGGTCGTTATGTACGTGAGCCCGTCCTCATCACCCTAAACGATCCAATCCTCGGCACGATCACGATTCCGGTTCCTCGTGAAGATGTGTCGATCGAAGCCGGTGAAACAACGATTCAAACGAATGTCTTGATTCGGCCGAATATCGTCGGGATTAGCGGCGAAGAACATGAAATTTTCGTCGGCGACAATATCCCCATCCCGTCAGCTCGAACCGCCTCGGCCGACTCAGGGCAGGGCAACGCGATTCAGGATAACCCGCTCAACGTGACGCAGAACATCGAGCGGGTAGACGTGGGAGCGAGACTGCTCATCAAGCCAACTATTCGGGAAGATGGAAATGTGCGACTCGATCTCGACCTTGAGTTGTCGCGCTTGGTTGAATCTCTAGCCGGCGATATCGAAGTTGTCGGGCCCACCTACGCAGATACTGAGTTGCAGACAACATTCGAACTGCGGCCTAGCGAACGAGCCGTCATTGGCGCTCGGAATGGCGCCGTAACGGTCGAGAAGCGAGTCGGTATTCCCTGGCTGATGAATATCCCGGGTCTCGGCTGGTTGTTTAGTTCGATCGAGGAACGGACCGATGAGAACGATCTCATCATTGTCGTCGAAGCGAGAGTGCTCTTAGACGCCGATGATGCGGCGGCTGAGACGCTCCGCCGTCAAAAGGCATTTGAGCGAGCGATTTCACGAAGTGCGGATCTGGGAGACTTAGGCGAGAACCCTTACGCGATTCTGCTGGAGACGGCCCGGAGCCGCTCAGACGCAGAGGTGATCGCTCAGGCATTTCGCTCCGATGGCTTTTCGACCGAAGTGAAAGCGTGGGATGTTCGGGGCGAGCGGACTTGGGATGTGTACATCACCGAGTTGTCGAGCTTTGAGGAGGCGGGACGCCTGGCCAGGCGGCTGAGTGAAGGCGGATGGACGACGGAAATCACCGTTTTGCCTGCTGTCAATGAATTGGCCGGAGACTGAGTGAGGCTCACTCCTCTAACGACCTCTGCGAATGCGAAGTTGGCCTCAGAGCATCAACGACATCGTCCTGGCTCAGCAGTTCGGGGAGGATCGCCGGGTGCGCCGAGTCGGCGGGATTGTAGACGAGGTAAAGAGGAACTCCTGCGCGCCCGTGTCGGGCGAGTTCGGTTCGGATGCCTTCGTTTCGCTCGGTCCAATCGGCCTTCAAGACCTGAACGTCTTCTTGCTCCAAGGCCGCGCGCACAATTTCGCTGCGTAGAACAAAGCGTTCATTCACCTGGCAGGTAATGCACCAGTCTGCTGAAAACACCACAAGGACTGGCCTGCCGAGACGCAGGGATTCCTGGACGGCGGCCGGGGTCCAAGGAGGCCAGGATTCCTCCTCCGCCGCTTGCTGGGCCGCAGCGTCGGCGTTTGCGGAGTTCATCAAGGTTGGGGCGATCCAATGCGCCCCAGTCAGGGCGAAAAGCAGGAGGGCCACTGCCGCCGCGATCCGAATACCTCGTGGAGCTCGCATCTGGACCGTGCCATAAATGAAAAGGCCGAAGGCCACAACGAGCAGCAGACTCATCAGAGCGATAAGTGACTGGATTCCCGCGCGGTTGCCCGCGATCCAAAGAACCCATAGGACCGTCGCTAAAAGTGCGAAGCCAAGGCTGATGCGAAGGGTCTGCATCCAAGGGCCAGGCCGCGGAAGCCACCTCGCGGTTCCGGGAAGGAGGCTGATCAAGAGAAAAGGAAGCCCAAGGCCCAGACCGATGGCCAGAAAAATGATGAGGATTACGGCAGGGGAACTCGCGAAGGCAAAGCCGACGGCGGTTCCGAGAAAGGGGGCCGAACAGGGCGTTGCGAGCACGACAGCGAGGAGGCCCTCGAAAAAGCTCCGGCGGGGGCCCAATCGGTTGCCCCCCCATGCTGGGGCCCTGCCGCCGGGAAGGCCGATCTCGTAGACCCCGAAAAGGTTCAACGCGAAGGCCACCAGGACCAGGGCGATGAGGCAGAGAAAAAGGGGAGACTGAAATTGAAATCCCCACCCCACCTGGGTGCCCCCAGCCCGCAAAGCGAGGACGATGCCTGCGAGGGCGCCCATCGAGGCCAGAATGCCCGCGAGGTACGCCCCGCCTTGGGTCGCCAGGCTTCGTCGGTTTTGGCCCGAAAGCTCTGCGATCGCAAAAACTTTGATGGCCAAAACCGGAAGCACGCATGGCATCAAGTTGAGGATCAAACCGCCCAGAAGGGCCAGCGCGGCGGCTTGGAGGATGCCGAGGTTTGACCCGAACGGAGCCTTCTCGTCGGCGGTGCGCCAGGGACGTCCGAAGACTGTGGCCGAGGCCTTGGCTCCGACCACCGGAAGCCGGAGGTCGACGCGCACGGCCTTCACGACGTTCTCGTTGTTGCGCACCGTGAGCACGCCTCGGAGCCTCGGCGCCAAGGCGGAATTTTGTCTCGTGGGATCGAAGTCGGGATCAATCTCACCCGTGAGTTCGAGTACCCAATTCGGTGTGCCCACCCATTGAAAAACCTGTTCAGTGCTGCGCACTCGTGCGGGTTCTTCGGTTTCTGGAAAGAACCCTCCTCCTCTGGGTTCGGGTTGCCATGAAGTACAGGGCTCGGGTTTGACACACGATCGGATGGCCAGGCCGGCCTCGAATGGATCGCCTGGTCGCAGCCCGCTTTGAGAATAAATGGCTTCGACTTCAACGCCCAATGCTGCTGGATCGACCGGGAGCTTCTCTTCGAATCGCTCGAAAAGAGTAGTGATCAAGCTGTTCTCAGGTGCGTTGACCAAAGCTTCGCTTAGAGGGCGTTCCACTGAGAAGCTCGCAGGGATGCACTCGGTCCGGCAGATCAGGACGCGGGCTTCGACGGAAACGATTCGCTCTTTGCCATAGCGAGAGTCAAGGGACAAATCGTTCATCAGGAGAACGCGGCCCTCGTATCCATAGGTCGTAAATGCTCCATCCGCTTCGCTGAATGTGCTGGGGAACGGCCATTGGGTCGGGCCGACCTCCGCGCCAGGCACATCAATCGTCAGTGCCGTCGCAATCCCAGCGTCCCCGGGGTTATGCCAATAGAGATGCCAGCCTGGGTCGAGGTCGAAGAGCACGCCAATGCGGACACTCCGTATCGTCGAGCGATTCGCATCGATCAGAAGCCGCGCTCTGAGACGCGGGGCTCCATCGCTTTCTCCGGCTTCAGCCCGTGCAGAACTGGGGACCCAGGGCGTTTCTTCGGCGGTGCTGAGGACCGGAGACAGAAGAACCATCAGTGTGAGCCAGGCTAACCCGATTCGACTGAGCCGCGGCCACGGGGTCAGCGCGAATAGATTTTGGCACGCCGGGTACCGGCGACCGGCCTTAACCCTGGGCTGAGAGCGGCCACTCACCGTGCCCCCCCGTCCGGTTTTTTGAGGTCTTCCGTTCCCAAAGTGAACATCGTTTTGGGGCTCCTGCTGCGCGGGTTACCTCGATTGGCTCCATGCAGCCTTCCTCGAATGATCCGAAGCCCGCTAGGCCCTGCAGAGCTTGTTTTTTTGCTCGACCCGGAAAATGGGTCCATGCCTCGAGGTCCCCGCCGGAGAGACTCGATTTCCGGCTGAGAAGGTACCGCGTTCATCTCTGTACATGGATGACCGAAGAGGACATCTTGCGAGCAGTGGATCTGGGGCATAATGGAGAGGTCCGCCACGTGACGTGGCTGGGCCCATTGGGGAGGTGGATTAAATGAAGGGTGCACGTGCCTTTTTCGGATCGCTCGTCTTGCTGGCCTTTTTTGGGGCCTCGTTGCCCGCTCTGGCGCTGAACCCGGCGATTGTCGATCAGCCCACACAGGGACTTGAAGTCGAGCGACCCTTTTCCTGGGAGCGCGCCATGCCCGAGAACTATGTCCTGGCGGCTCGCGATTCTGTGGATCTTGAAAGCCACGGGGGATACTCGACCGAATATATTTTTGGAATGACCAAAGGTGTAATGCGTTCGACTCTCGTACCGGCTCTCAAGCCTGTTGTGCTTCTGTTTACGATTCCGCTCGATCTCGCGTTCCTGCCCTTTGCAGCGATTGGCGGGTTTTTCCGCTGAACGAGGAGCCCAGCCCCTAGACGAGGGCTCGTTCGGAGTCTCCCGGGGTTCAACGCGGAGCGGTCACCACCACAACAGCAAACCCGTCTGCCTTGAGGTTCACTTTCTGACTTCGGGTGCCTGCTCGACCCAAATCCACGGAAATTTCGTGTTCGCCCGCACTCACCCGGGAACGATGAATGAACACGCGATTCGGCAGGAAGATCCAGGACCGGGTGTCCGGCTTGTCCATGGCGACGAGTGTCGCCTCGGTCAAGATCGCGGCAATCCAGCCGACGGCCTGATCGCTCTGGTTCCCCGCTTGACGTACACCTTCCGAGGCGGCGGCTCTGACGATCATTCTTGAGAGAGCAGCCCCGATGATTTTTGGCTTCATTTCGCTGTATTCGTGGCTGATTTCAGCACCTAGATCGCTGGCGAGTTCGAGCCCAGCGGGTCGCCCATCGATTCGGATCGTGGCCTTTTCGATGACATGTTGGCTCGGGACCAACTCCGGATAGACGACGACTTTCGTAGCCGTATGACCCAGGACGGCGGGGTTGCCTGAAATCCAAGTTCCTGCGATCCCGATCGCCACACCGATGGGGATGCGTTTGGGTTCTTTATGGGGAACCCGTCCGATGCTGACGAGAACCAAAAGGTCTGCTCCCTTCTTGGGAGCCTTGGGAGAGGTCGCGCCTTTTGATAAGAAACGCTTGATCGCCTTTCCTCGGTACGAAGTCAGCTGAGCCAAGTGACTTACAGGCCCATGTAGGGATTTGAAATTCTGCGCCTGCAGGGCTTCGTCGTAGTAGCGCATGGCACTACCGTACTCGCCCAGCCGTTCCATCGTGAAACCGGCCAAGTAGGATCCAAATGCGGCGTGGGGGCGTTGCGGGTCGGTATCATTGAGATAATTCTGCATGACGGTGAAACGCCGCGCCTCGACGCGGGAACCTTGCAGGTTGCCCTGGGCGAGGTAGTTCATCATGTTAAAACCATTGAGGGAGACTTTCTCAATCGGCGAGGAGCGATACTTGGTCGAAGAATCGCTGAACATATACTTTCCGATTTCGCCCACCGTATCGTTGGCGATATCGAGGAGTTCGAGGTTCTTATCGGCGGATTCGAAGTCGGTTTCGCTCCCCCCGAAGTCGTCTGTCGCTTGCTTGAGCGTGGCTCGCTCGAGGACAGCCAGAGCCGTTTCGCTGCCGAATTTTTTCGGCATCTTCTGAGGGGCATCGACGCCGATAATCTTGTCGACCTCAGAGATGCCCTTGGCGTAGTCGCCGGCGCTGACGGCCGACCGGGCTCCCTTCATCTTGTCGGAATAGGTGGCACAGCCCGGCGCAACGCCGACCAATACGGCAATGACGCCGAGCCATGTTCTCCAACGATTCATCGAGATTCGGGGTCGGCCGCTAGCCCTTGATTGCCTTGCTGCGGGTGGCTTCATGCTGGAACTTTACGAGGCCCGTCTCGAGTTCGAGAATTTGGATAAAGAGGGTGTATTGCAGTCGGCGCGTCTTCTGGAGCCGCTCATCTACGGCCGTCAATTTTCCCGTCACAAAATACTGGGCACCGAGTTGCTTGCCGAGTCGCGCCGCGGACGCCGGATTGTAGATCGCGCCCTGCTGGATGCCGATTTCTCGGGCGAGGGCTTCCTGGCGCGATTTGGCCACGACGCTGACCAATCCACTGTTGATTAGGGCGGTTTCGATCGATGAGAGCAGCGTGAGCATCTGATCCTCAAGATGTTCTGAGGTTGCGTTCTCGATCGGCCAGATCGCCATGATGGGAGGCTTTCGCGCGACCGCGACCTGATTCTTCCAGAAGCCGGAATCGAACAGGGCGTCGAGGTTTTGTTCGACGAGGTAGCTGATGTCATCCCGATCCAGGGTCGTACTCATCGCGGCACGATCCATGTTGGGGTTCTCGGTTCCTGCTCCACCGCGCATCGCGCGGGGGGCGCACGCCAGCGAAGCGGTGAGAGCAATCATCAAACTGATGGTCACGAGAAGTCGGTTCACGGTCTTCCTCCTTGCCTGGGAATCCCTTTAGGGTGACACACCCCGGCCGGAGAAGCTGCACCGGGATGGGAAGTCCGTTGCTACCGTAAAGACACCTACGGCCATGAGGGTACTGGACCAGAAAATGTCCCAAATTCGCACCGCGCGATTCGAAATCGGTCAAGTCGTCCGCCACCGGTTGCATCCCTTCCGAGGTGTCGTCTTCGACGTCGATCCCACTTTCAACAACAGTGAGGAGTGGTGGTTGTCCATCCCGGTGGACCGGCGCCCGCTGAAGGACCAGCCTTACTATCACCTTTTGGCCGAAAATGAGTCCTCGACTTATGTGGCCTATGTCTCGGAACAAAATCTCTTAGTCGATGAATCAGGTGATCCATGCCGCCATCCCCAACTGGTTGAGATTTTTGAAGGACCCATCGACGGTCGCTACGTTCCGCGATTCGATCGTCTCGTGAACTGAGCTGGACTTTTGCTCGACTAAGGGAGGGGGCCTCCCCCTGGTCGAGGCCCGTATCCGGTGGCGGACCGTACACTGGTCAGCGTCAGGCCGTCGAGTAGGGCATTGCGAAGGTCACGGGGGTCAATGATTTCATCGAACGCCATTTGGTCGGCGATTCGATAGGGCCCACCCGATTCTGCAGCGTCAAGTTCGGCCTGTTCACCGGCGTCTGCATGGGCGGCCGCCCCTCCTCCTCGGGCCGGCATCGCACCCAGGGTCGCACCCGGGAAGGCGAGGGTCAGGGTCTGCTGATCAAAGGGGTTCATTCCCATGGCGGAGCTCCCGAACCCGAATGCCTTACGCAGGGTCACGTGAAGTTTGGGAACGCGGAGTCGCCGCTGAGCTGCGAAAAGTCGGGCCGCGGCGCGAAGCGCCCCTTCCCGTTCTGCTGCTGTACCCGCCATCACGCCGGGGTTATCGGCCAGGAAGATGACCGGCAGCCCAAAGCTGTCGACCACTTGCAGGAAGCGTGCGCCCTTTTCTGCGGCGGCCTTGTCGAGGGTGCCGGCCTTGTGGCTTGGATCGTTGGCGAGCAGGGCAACGGCTCGCCCGCCCAATCGGGCCAGTGCGGTCACGATCGATCCACCAAAACCGGGCTGCAGTTCGAGCAGGCTGTTCGCGTCGGCGAGAAGAGCGAGGACTTCCGCCATCCGGTAAGGACGACGATCCTCGGCCGGGATGATCGACAGAAGGGCATCTAGACGCCGGGGCCCAGTGTCTTCTCCTCGATGTTCAGGGGGAGTCGACCACGCATTGCTGGGGAAATAGCTGAGGTAACGGCGGGCCAGGGAGAGGGCAGCGGCATCATCTTCCACAACATTGTGGGCTACACCGCTCTCCAGGGTGTGGATCTGCGGTCCACCTAGCTCCTCCTTTGTGACTTTCTCTCCCACGGCCGCCTCGACCAATGGCGGGCCTGCACTGAAGAGGGCCGCTTTTTGGGTCATCGCGGCAAAGTCCATCAGCGGAGCCGCGAGGGCACTGTGCCCTGCGGAGGGGCCGAGAACCAAGCAAACCGTTGGAACAAGTCCGGAGAGATCGACTAGGCCCTGCAGATCGTTGGGGGTCCGTCCATGTCCCCGCAATGCGTTCGTGATCCGGTGGCCGGCTCCGTGCAGCATGAAAACCAGAGGCACTTTCTCTTGAAGAGCGAGCTGGGTGAGTCGATAACGTTTGTCCGCCGCCCCGAGCCCGATGGATCCGCCGGCGACGCTGAAGTCTTCGGCTCCAACGAGAACCGGGCGTCCCTCGATTGTGCCGAAACCAGCCGGGAATGCGTCGGCCGGCGCTTTCTCGCTGAGCGCGCCTACCAGTTGCCCGATTTCCCGAAATGAATCAGGGTCAAGGAGTCCGGCGATGCGCGATCGTGCGTCAAGGTATCCCTGGGCGCGAAGTCGCTCGAGTTTTTCCGTTCCGCCCATGGATCGGGCCGCGTCGCTGCGGGCCTCAAGATCCTTGAGCCGAGGCTCCCAGCCGTTCAAGTCATCCGGAGTCTGCTTTCGGGGCATCGCCGCCTCCTTGTGATCACTGAGTAGGGTTTAACAGATCGGATGGGGGGTTTCTCAACCCCTTTCGGCAAGCTGTCGCGGCCTGAGCGGTTCAGCGGGCTGTATCGGCTCTGGGCCGTAGCGAAACTGCAAGAGGGGATTCTGCTGGCACCCTTGACCTTGATGGTCGACGATGGGGGTGGTGAAGGCGAACGGCCCAATGGGGAGAGGTTCTTGGTGACATCATCGTGGGGTCTTAGACGCGCGCTCCGTGTCGTTGTGACCTTTGGGCTCGCACTGACTTTTCTGCTGTGCGGGCCGCTGTCGGCCTCGGGCCAAGACCTGCTTTTACCGGAATGGGAATACGATCCGGGCCCGGACGCCGGTCGCCTGAAACGAGGAACCGGCAAGGCGGCTGAGGTGAGCTGGTCCCTCTTAAACGACACGCTCTCGGATACCTGGTCGATCACGAAATCCCCCCTGCATTGGCGCTTGAAAGGCTGGCTGGCGGCGGCGGCGATTGCGGGTGTGACGACGGGCCTTATTTACGGCGTCGATCAACGTGTCCGCGATGCCGCTCAAGGAAACACCGGCTTCAACGACTTCGGCGAAGGGATTCGCTGGGTTGCGACGGGGCCGGGCTTGGCAGCGCTCACCGGCGGTTTTGCCCTCACGGGCTTCTTCTTCGACCGGCCTAAGGAAATGGAGACCGCTCGCCTACTCATCGAGGCTTCAGCTTCAGGGTTTCTCTTCACTGCAGCGGGAAAATATACGATCGGACGAAGCCGACCGCGGACCAACGACAGCCCCTTTGCTTTCAAGCCTTTCAGCGGCAGTGTCTCCATGCCTTCTGGGGAGACGACGAGCGCTTTCATCATGGCTGGCGTCATTACTTCTCAGTATCCGCATTGGGCGGTTCAGCTAAGTGCCTACTCGCTTGCGGCAGCCGTGGGGGCTGGGCGCATCGCTTTGGACGCCCATTGGACCAGTGATGTTTTCATCAGCGCAGCCCTTGGCATTGCGGTTTCTAAGGCGGTCGTTTATTTCAACCGCAAGCGGGCCGAGCGCCGCAGGCTGAAGGGGACAACGAAGAATTCGACTCCAGAGCGTCGCCATTTCTTTCAAATTTCGCCTCGCGCTTTTCGTTGGACCATTGTGTACTAGCGCCGAGGCGTGTGCTGAATCGTTTCATAGGGGAGTTGGAGTGTCGGTCGAGAAAACGAGTGTGAGCGAATGGTTTCAGCTCCAAGGACACCCGATTCATACGCGGTGCTTGGAAGTCACAGTCAATCAGCCCGAGCGCGGCCGAGTTCAAGCACAGGGACGGATTCTCGATTTGCGAAAATTTGGCTTTGTGCCCACAGGGGGCGACCTGCAGAGCGCGGGCGTCATTCATGACATGTCGATCCAAGCCGAAGTGTCCATGGAGAACCGGGTCATCGAGCGATTTGAGCCGCTTCAACAGGTTGTGCCCTTCGAGGCGAGTTCTCGAACCGAGGGAGAAAGCTGCAGAGATTCGATTCATCGACTCCGCGGGCTCGTCGGGGCTTCGCTGGATACGTCACTTTCGAAGAACCTCTCACGGGCTTATGGCGGTGCGTTGGGGTGCAGTCACCTCCTCACGTTGTCTCATCTGCTATCGACGACCTTAACGCGTGCACTGGACTGGGAAGCGGATGCCCGGCGGCAAAGACCTGGCGCTCGAGAGGCCAATGAGCGGCTCTTTAAAAGAAGTGTCTTGATTGATGGTTTCGATCTTGAGGCGGGGCAGGGCATGGAGATCACTGTTCAACTCGGGGATCTTCTGACGGAACCGTATTCGATTGCCGACGGCTCCTTGTCTCGGTTTGCGCGGCACCACGAGGTTCGCGGCCATGCCCGCATCGACATGGGCCAGATGAGTCTTGCTTCTCTTGGCCTGTGGGAGCGCGAGCGGGTGGGTTTGCCTCTTCAGCCTGATGGATGGGTCGACCGGGGAGCTCTTGTGGCGCCTTTGGTGGGGGGTCCCGCGATTCGAGGCTTGGCGCATCGAGTCGATGAACACATCGGGTTGGGGTCTGAGCGGTCCGCTCTCCGCGACACGCTCCGCAACTTGGCCCCGGGTGCCATTCAGTGCATGGCCGCCTATGCGCATCGAGTCGTCGAGGGCGCCGGCGGCGCCGCAGCTCTCGGAGACGGACCTTCGATCCTTCAGTTCGGTGGATTGCCCGACAGTTGTTATATCTGGCGAGAGGGGGGGCCGGGTATGCGATCTCGCTCGGAGTCTTCGTAAGGCCGTTGGCCGTGCACGGAGATCATCCCGCTCACCAGAGCCGGTATCCGTTGGTCCAAAGCAGCCTTGTTCCGGTGGCGACGGCAAAGACCAAGAGGACCACACCCATGCCGCGCAGCATCCAGGCCCGGCTTTCGGGTGAGAAACGGCGGTGATGTCGGGCTAGAAGCTGAAGGATGACCGCGAACCAGAGCAGAATGCCCATCAGGACCCCGACCGCGAAGGGAAAGGCCAGTGGGGCCCGGGGTAACAAAATGCCCAACGAAACCACCATCGTGACCGCAGCACCCCAGTTAAAAAGAAGCGTTGGATTGAGTGCCGTCAGACTGAAGCCCAATCCGAGGGCGGACAGGGTGCCGGAGACATCATCGCGATCCGACTCGGAGGAATTTTTCCCGCTGGGCGGCCGCAGAAGCAGAAAAAAGCCCACGCCGACGAGTACGACCGTCGCGGCGATTTCTGAGCCTGCTTCGATCCAGGCATAGCGTTCGAGCAAGGCCGTGAAGCCCCAGAAGGCCAGTCCGGCCCAGAAGGCCTCTGGGAGTGCGCCGCCCAGGGCGATCAGAGTGGCGGAACGGAGGCGTCCCTGCAGGCCATAGCTGAAGACCAGCATATTGATGGGCCCTGCGACCGGCACTGAGCCGGCAAAACCCATCACCATGCCGGCAAGCCACGCCGTTAGCATTATGTCTCCTCGATTGAGCCCGCAAAGGCGTTTGAATGGATGATCAAAGCGCCGGTACCCGGGGCTGTGCCCTGGATTCGGCCATGACGAGTGTTGCGCGTGGGGCTTGGATTCAAGAGGCGCTCGAAGAGTGCATGACGGCTTGCCTGAATGAATCGAGTGACGCGGGAAGTTGATCGAGGTCTCCGGTGGGGGGGGAGACGAGAACCCGCCCGACTCCCTGTCCGGCCAGCATTTCAATCAAGTCTGGGTCGAGACTGGCTGCGGTGGTGACTTCGATTTCATCTGGGTTTCGATTCGCTGCCCGGGCCTCTTCTCGCATCAGACCGAGCAATTCATCCAAGGCCGGCCCGAAGACACCCAACGGGTAGAAACCATCACCGTACTTTCCGGCGCGTCGGGCGGCGGCGGGACTGTGCCCCCCGACAATCAGCGGCACACCGTTGGGCTGAGCGGGCCTAGGTCGACTCACCACCCGATCAAATTGGACGGTTTTACCCGCAAAGCTTGACGTGGGTTCGTCTCTCCATAGGGCGCGCATGGCCGCCATAGACTCGTCTGTTCGAGCTCCTCGGGTCGTGAAGTCCGTCCCCACCGCCGCAGCTTCTTCAGCCACCCAACCGACTCCGATACCAAGTAAAAGTCGACCTCCGCTGAGCCGGTCTAAGCTCGCGGCAGTTTTGGCCAGCACCAACGGGTTACGGAGAGGCAGAATGAGAATGCCGGTGCCGAGGCGAAGCGTGGTGGTGGCGGCCCCGGCCCAGCTGAGCCAGGTGAGTGGGTCGGGCTGAACGACATCAGCCTCGAAGGGTGACCGACCGCTCGGGTCGTAGGGGTACTTCGATTGGTAGTCGGGACACATGACCACGTGGTCGACTGCCCAGATCGATTCGAAGCCAAGGTCTTCGGTGATTTGGGCGAGTCGCTGCACGTACGCCCCATCTTCCACAGGGCCCTGCTTGTACGGGGCCATGAGACCGAACTTCATTCCCGTCTCCTCTTCCACTCGCTGCCCGCTTCAGCCGGAATGACTTCGGGTCCCCGAGCTCCGCATTTCGAGCGGATGATGACTATGTTGCACCGGGGCCAGCGATCCGACAAGGTTGGATCATGTCGGACGATTCTCAGGCGATGCCCCCGACCCTCCTTGAGGCGCTTCATGCCTATCCTGAAGTCGTCGGCCCGCGGCTGGAGGCCTCCCCGGTCTCGGCCGGCCTTCTTCACCAGACCTGGGCTGTGGAGGCGGTAAACCATCGATTCATCGCTCAGCAGGTGAATCCGATTTTTTCTCCGGCGATTCACCAAAATGTGGTCGCGGTGACTAATCATCTTCGGGCCAAGGGCCTGGAGACACTCGAACTCTGCCGCACCAGAGAGGGTGGGCTGTTTGTCGACGGGTCGGACGGGTCGCGGTGGCGTTTGATGCGACGATTGCGCGGGGTGAGCCTTGAGCGCTGCACGGGAACCGAGCAGGCCCGGGCTGCGGGCGCCGCGGTCGGCACTTTTCACTCGGCTTTGGCCGATTTTGAAGCCCCGTTGGCTCCTCTTGGCTTTCCCTTTCATGAGACACGCCTTCACCTTCAAGACCTCCGCAGGGCATTGGCGCGCCATGTCGACCACCCCTTTCAAGGGGTCGTCACCGACCTGGCCCGGCAGATCGAGGCCGGTCTCGAAACGCACCGCCCTCCGGCGGCGCTCCCGAACCGGGTGATCCACGGTGACTTGAAGCTCAGTAATTTGCTCTTCGCGGGTTCGGATCCGCCGGCTTGCAATCAGGTGGTTGCGCTGATCGATTTGGATACCACGGCGCGTATGCCGCTTTACTTCGACCTCGGGGACGCTTGGCGATCTTGGTGCAATCGGCGGACGGAAGATGCCCGGGAAGCCCACTTGGATGTATCGTTGTTTGGCGCGGCGGCCGAGGGCTATCGATCGTCTCTCCGATTGACCCTCAGCGCCGACGAACGTCGGTCGCTCGAAGTAGCGTTTGAACGGGTCACACTCGAGCTCTGCGCCCGCTATGCGACCGACACGCTCGAAGAGAGCTATTTCGCTTGGGACTCTGACCGGTACGCTTCCGCAGCCGAGCACAACTGGGCTAGGGCCAGCGGTCAATGGAATCTCTACGAGCAGGCGGTCGATACCGCGACTCTCCGGTTGCGAAGTCTCAGAGACTAAGGTTCACCTTTCGTCGCGCCCTCACTGCTCCTGATCAGCGGCGTGCCGGAGCTGCCGACGATGCTCTTTCCAAGCATCAGAAGCATAATCGATTACAGCGTTGGCCTGGCCTCTTGAGCCGGTCCCCATCAGGTTGACCTTGCTGCGATTTCCGTGTGCGTGAGACCACCAAGTCACGATGATCTCGGTGGCGCCAGGGTAGCGAGCCTTCAAACTCTCGATGTCATAGACGCGTTGGAGTGTGGGCCCGTCCATCACCGCAAGAACCTTATCGTCTTGTTCCATGCGGTCGACGATCCGGAGGATGCCAATCGGATGGGCTCGAACAACTGTTCCGCGTGGGACAGCGGGTCCGAGGACCATGACATCCAACGCGCCTCCGTCTCCCCCCTTCTCCTCATCGAGCAAAGTCCGGGGGATGAACCCGTAGTTGCCCGGGTAGGCGAGGTAGTCGATGAATCGTGGGGCATCGCCGGTGAAGTCACGAACCAGAGCCGTTCCCTCTTTGTTGACGGACCACTTGGCACTCGTGCCCGCCGGAATTTCGACGACGACGTTGATGGTGCCGTCTTGGTTGCGGGCAAGGTGATTGGTCAGGAGGTTGTGTTTGGCTTTTAGGGTGTTGGGGCCCGCGGCGTGGTAGCCCGGGGCGACGGCCACGACACCGGATCCTCCGCTCGCACAGGCCAGACTCAAGGTCAGAAGGGGACAGAGCGCGATCCAGGTCAGGATATTCGGAGGGAATGACGGCATGCAGCGGACTCCTCTTGGGCGCCGGCTTCGGCGCTCTCGGGAGTGTTTCTAGCTCATCGCCGGAAAAGCGTCCGGCCCCGCATGAGGGCCGGCAGGACAATTCGCCCTCTTTGGCCCATGCTGGCCCGGTGCATGTTTTCCAAGTTCTCCTCGGGTCGATGCTTCTGGCGACTGGCGCGACTGGCGCGACTGGAGCCGATCCGAGCCCCGGAGTCGAAGTCCCGGCCTCGGAGGAATTCTCCAGAATCCAAGGCATCGAGACAGACACGGTCTGGGATATTCTGCCGCCACCTGGGCCTGCGCTCGCTGAAAAGGAGCGTCTTCGCAGGGCGGCGGATCGACTGGGCGACCGCCGAATCTTTCTGGCAGGCGTCGAGCTTGATGGTCCCTCCCTCCAGGCGGTCGCGGTGTCGAGTTCTGACGCCTCGTTGACGTCTTCCGTCCGGGAGGCCTTTGGCCGGCCCATCGACGTCCCGGATTTGATGGCATTTCTAGATGATGTCTTGAGAACGGAACAGGGTCGTCCAGCATCCCGTGTTTTGGTGATTCCTGCGGGCCGTGCCCGTCACCACGGCCTCTTGTTGCATCCGGAGGATGTCTATGGGTCGAACCCCCGCCGTTACGGCACCCGGGGCTTCTTGGCGACGGACCGACCGGTGGACCAGCGTCCCGACCTACCTCCGGCAGCGGATGATGATCCGCCTGGCCCGGAGTGGACGATGCGGTTTCAGAACCCGAGTTCCGAGGAAGATCGCCTCCGCGCATTGACGATTCGGACCGACGATCCAGGTTTTGAAAACCGTTTGCGGGCATTGATCGATCAGCTGCGGCGGCAGGGAGCTGCTGTTTGGGTGAATTCGACGGTTCGTCGGCCCGAGCGAGGCTACTTGATGTGGGGGGCCTATCGCCTCGCTCAAGTCGACAGCGCCCTGACGGCGCGGGAGACCCTAGTGGACTTAGAGCGGGCCCGGAAAGAGTGGGGTCTCGACGTTTCGATTGATTGGGCGGGGGCGGGTGAATGGACTGAAATGCGTGAACGGGCCCGCGCGATGGCGGAGACCTACGCGGTCGTCTTCGCCACTGAAAAAGGAGCGCGCTCTTCAAGTCACTACGGAGGAGGGGCCGTCGATCTGGTTGCCGTGAATCTTCCGTCGCGTCTTGAGTTGCTGGCACCGGACGGCGAGAACCAAGTTTTTGATCTCAGTGGTCCCATGGAAAGTCGCGATTTGAGTCTGACACCCCGTCTCGTCGAGTGGGTTGAGGATCACTTTGGATTGCAGAAGCTGCGGCTCGATTATCCCCATTGGGATGATGCGAAGCCGCCAGAGCCTGCCCACCCCGGGGGCTAAGGGTAATACCAGATCGGGGAGCTCCAGGCGCGCTCTTGGATGACCCCTGAATCACCGAGCTGGTCGCAGGAAGTGGGCCTGTCGCCGTCCCACTCGCCCAGGCATTGCCAGGCCGTGTAGCGGCAGCTGGGGTTTTCGATGACTCGCGCGTAATACACAGCCGCGGTCTCAGGGTCCCAGTCGGGATCTTGCCAGGTCGAACAAAGGCTGTCGTGGCCCGGACCGCTCGGTGTGCACGTCGCCCGATCCACGTCGGCCCCGTTTTCTGCGTCGCCGGCGACGTCATAGACTTGGCCGTGCAGCTCACCCTGCGCGTCCCGCCAGCCCTTGATGATTTGAATTCGCTGAAGCAGTCCACCGGGTTGTCCTGGGATCCCGGTGTCCCGGGTCGCGAGGGTGACGAAAGTTGGGGGAGAGGCCGCCTGATTCGGCGTTGGCAAGTCCGAACCCATGGCGACCCCCTGCTCAAAAGCAGTGGCGACCGGGTCGTTTTGTTGACAGAGGTCACCGGTGAATTCGTGGCTGCCGAAAAAACGCACCCGAATTCGGGGTCCACTGGTTCCAAAAACCGCTCGGCGCTTCATCGCGTCGAAGATGGCATCGCGGCTATTTTCCTTCGCCCAGACTCCGATCAATCCGCCCGGGTTGTTGGAGGCGTTTCCGGGAATGGACCGATCCCATTGAGTCCTCTCCTGCGGACGGTCGTCCCCCAACCCAAGGTGACCCGGAAAATCTCGTTCCCGAACCCCACCTGCAAGCCCGTTGTGTGTATCGGTGCTGGCCGAGAGGCCAAACTTGAAAGGGTTGACACCGAGCCGTTCTTTTTCACCAAGCCCCGTCACCAAGGCGTATCGGATGTAGCTTTGGGGTGAGAGACAGTCCGGCCCGAGGTGGGGCATACGATCCGCCAGCCAACCTGTCGTGCAGAGATCCGGATCGGGGTCATCTGCCTCACTTCGGAATGCAAAATCTTCGAATTTTTCAAAAGCACAGAGCTCGTCGGGTGGGGCCGCAACGCCGGGCATCTCCGCTCGACACTCCGAATCACCCTTGTGCTGCATGATTTCCACGATGGGTTCTAGCCGGGCACGCAGGGCTGCCCGCTTACGTTGTTCTTCCAGTCCGCTTGTTTCTGGATAATCGATGGCAAACATCCTTCCGTTGCTGATGTTTGAATTGTGAGGAATGGACAGAACGTCGCAGCCATTTTCCGCAGATAGGCATGTCTCGTCGAGTGATTCCCAGAGGTCCCACTCTCGCTGGGCCTCGAGGTAGCTAATGGGGATCGATGGAACCGCGGCATTGCGAAAGATCACATTCCGATGGAGGTTCGAGCCGAGTCGATGCGAGCTGTACTCGTAAGCGACAAACGTCGTTCGCTCGCACTCAGGCCGTGTGTCGTTCCACCGCTCAGCGGCATCGATGGTTTCGCGCCAGACTTGGCTGGAGGCCTCGGCGCAACGACCGTCCGACTCGCCACAGACTTCGCGATTGCGCCAGTTGAATGGGCTCATGATTTGAAAAACCAGCGAGGGATTTCGCCCGGCTTCAGTCCGGTAGCTTTCGCAGAAACTGGCGTCGAAGACCTGGGAGTTCGGGTCGACGCAGAGTCGGCCCTCGCCGAGGAATTCGGCGTGATCCGTGACCGCGGCAAAATCTAAAGGTCGATCAATCCGGACCGCCCGCCCCCCTTCTCCTCCCTCGTCATAGGGGGGGAGCCGGATATCCCCGCCAAACGCGTACCGGTAGGCGTCGTCCGGGGTGACCCGAACACCGAACGCGTAGGCATCCGCCGAGAAGGCGGTGTGAACATGAAGATCCCCAAAGAGCGCTCGGCCAAAAGGCGATTGCTCTATGCAGGGCTCGGATTCTGCGCTCGACAGGGAAGCCTGTAATTCGGCGGGCTGGGGGGAGAAGGCCTCTTGGCTCCCGCAGGCGGTCAAGGCCAGGCCGATCATGAAAGCCATCCAACGCGACAACACTGCCTCCTCAGCTTTCCGGCTCGAGGGCCGGCATGACAAGTTTAAGAAATCAGCCAACACATCGCGCCGGTTTTTGTCTCCATGTTTCTGCGCAAGCGGGTACCTTCTGTGATCTAGATTTTGCAAACCGCACCGTCACTGCAAGCTTCATGTGCCCGAAGCGATGAGCTTGATGGGCAGAGGAATCGGAGAGGAATCGATGACGCGTCACTCCGCCTGGACGCAAAGCCTCGGAACGATGCGAGGCCTCAGTCGCTTGGTTGCATCGGCTCGTTACTTGAAGCCCAAGGGTCCGGGCAGTGTGGCCGGGCTTTTAGAGGAACGTGTCCGACGGGACCCGAATGGTCTCGCCTTGGCTTGGCAAGACGAACGCTTCTCGTGGTTTGAACTCGATCAGCAGGCTCGCCGTTACGCGGCGTTTTTTCAAAGTCAGGGTGTCCAGAAGGGAGATGTCGTAGCCCTCGTGATGGAGAATCGCCCGGATTATCTCTTTGCCGTGATGGGTTTGGCGCGTCTCGGGGCTCCGGCGTCTCTCATCAATCACAATCTGGTGGACCGCGCCTTACTCCATGCACTCCAAGTCTGCGGGGCCCGATCGGTCTTGGTCGGGTCCGAATGCCTCGAGGCCCTCGATGAAATTCGAACCGACCTCGCCGAACTCGGCTTGGAGGGGCAGGTTTGGATTCGCAGCGATGAATCCGATTCACCGTTGACGGACCCACGACTTGTCGATCAGGCCATTTTATCCGCGGACCCGTCCGCTGCTCCAATCGATATCACGCTTAAGGCTGAAGACATCTTCTGTTTCATTTACACATCCGGGACCACTGGACTTCCTAAAGCCGCGCTGATTCGAAACAGCCGAGTCTTGATGGCGGGCATCAGCTTTGGGCATCTGATGCTCCGCTTGGCGCCCGGTGACGTCATCTACTTGACCCTGCCCCTTTACCATTCGAGTGGAATGTTTTTGGGTTGGGGAGCCGCACTCGGGACTGGGGCGGGGATGGCCTTACGGCGCAAGTTTTCCGCGACCCACTTCTGGAGCGATGTTCGAAAATTCAATGCCAGTGCTTTCATCTACATCGGTGAGCTTTGTCGCTACCTGCTCAATCGGCCTCCTCAAGAGGGCGAGCGAGACCATCGCCTGAAGGTCGCCGTCGGCAATGGCTTGCGGGGAGAGATCTGGACTGAATTCCAAGAACGCTTCGGGATTCCGATTGTGCGTGAGTTCTACGGCGCGACCGAGGGGAATGCGCCGATTTTCAATTTTTCGGGTCGCCCGGGAATGATCGGGAAGCGCCAGCCAGGTCAAGAAATCGTTCGCTGTGACTTGATCACGGGTGAGCCTTTGCGGAATGCCCAGGGATGGTGCGAACGAGTCAAGCCGGGAGAGGTCGGTCTGTTGATGGCCCGGATCAATCCCCTGCTGCGCTTCGATGGCTACGTGGACGAGGCCGCGACCCAGAAAAAAATCGTGCACAATGTTTTCAAGGACGGGGATCAGTTTTTTAATAGCGGTGACTTAATCGAGCTACACCCAGGCCGCTGGCTTTCGTTCGCGGACCGAGCGGGTGATACCTTTCGATGGAAGGGAGAAAACGTCTCAACCAATGAGGTTGCGGACCTCATTGATTCGGTTTCAGGTGTGCTGGAGGCCAATGTTTACGGCGTCGAGATTCCGGGTGCGGACGGCCGGGCTGGAATGGCGGCTCTCTCAGTCAACGAAGATTTCGACCTTGAATCATTTGCGGGTTGGGTCCGTGCGAGGTTGGCCAGCTACCAGCGCCCCGTTTTTATCCGTCTGCTTCAGGGGTCTATGCAGATCACCGGAACCTTCAAACACCAAAAAGTGAAGTATCGCGAAGAGGCTTGGGCTTTTGGGCGAATCGAAGACCCGGTCTATGCCTTGGTAGAGGGTCAGTATGTGCCTTTGGATGCCGACCTATCTGCACGCATCTCGGCCAGCAGCTCGATTCTCGGTTGATGGGGCTCCCTAATAATTCGGATCGAATCGAGGTTCGTTGGTGGATGAACTTGCGCGCGCATGCGCCGGCAGGCTTTTGAAGATCCGCCGTTTGGACGATGGGACGTGAGTCGCGCCGGGTTGACACCGAATTTGTTGTAGGCGGGGCCCGTATGGTCTGCTCGCCCAAGGAGAATGTTCGATGAAAACGATCGATGAATACCTGTCTAGATTCCAGAATATCCAAGTCCTCGTGCTCCTCGTCGCACTGATGGGCACCTCGGCGGGTGCTTGGGCGGATGAATTGCCGATCGTGTTGTCCAATCAAAACGTCGGCATGTCGGGTTCCGAAATCGAGGCGAGCCAGCCATCTACCGGCGCCGCCGAGGCGCCGGCGCCGAAGCCCGCGGTGAAGAAACCTGAATCCGATGATTCGACCAGCGAATTCGTCTCCGCCGAACCATCAGGGGTCACAAAGCCTGCGAATCCTGCGCCCTCCGGAGTCACGACGTACCCTGATTGCGTCGAGAAAGCCATTCGGGGTGGGGCGGACTACGACGCCTCGGCAAAGGTTTGCCGGATACTCTTCCCCGAGTCTTCAAGTTGAGCGCTTCGGCCTCCCTCACGGAGCGCTTTCAAGACTGGGTTCAAGCAAGCCCCTGAGCCGGCCTCAGCCCTTGAAAAAGGGGCAGTCTAGAGGTCCCCCTCTGGCTTTTTGCGCCGGTAAGGGGGATGCTAGTTCCTTCGCACCCAAAGGCGCAGGTCGATTTTCGACGCCTTGAGTGGCGCAGCGAGACGAGAGATCAGGCGGCGGCCCCCGAGAGGCTGACGGG
>JAQWNI010000202.1 GCA_029268645.1 Myxococcota bacterium | reverse complement strand
CCTGCAGGCGGTTCGCCGCTGGAAGTACAACCCGGTGATCCGCGATGGGACTGCGATTGCGCGCCCCGGCAAGAAAACCGTCTTTGATTTCAGGCTTCCGAAGGGGTCGAGGTGAGAAAAGTGATCTCGATCGCGCTGCTGACCGTTTTTCTGTGCCTTTCCGGCGGCGCCCTTGTCGACGAAGCTCGCGCTCAGACGGCGGCCCCCGATCCGGCGGGAGCTGATGCAGTACAGGCTGAAGAAGAGGCTCGGACCGAGGTGGCCCAGGATACGGCTCAGGCGGAGGTGCTTCCCCCGCTGACCCTTGAGGAACTCAAGCAGTTGGGCAAGAAGCGCATGGAGCTTCAGTACAAGTCCCCGGAGACGCCCCGCTTTAAGCGGTATCTGCGAGCGGCCAGTAAAAAAATGGATGAGGACGACTACCCCGGGGCCAAAGAGCTGCTGGAGCGCTTGAATGTCAGCCGTTTGAACAAGGTCGAGCTCGGCAAGTATTATCGATTGCTGGGCTACCTGAGTTATCAGCTCGGAGAGGCGCCGGAGGCCCTGGCCTATTTCCGCAAGGCCATTGCCCAAGAAAGCCTGCCTCTTCGCGACCAAGAGAAACTGATGTTCAGCATTGTGCAGTTGGAGGCGGCAGTGGAAAACTGGCCAGGAGTGTTGGCCAGCATGGATGAGTGGGCGCGCTTTGTCCCCTTTCCGACAGGGCTATCTTTTTACCTCAGGGCGATCGCCCATTACCAGATGGATCAGCCTGACCTCTCGCTGGAGAACGCGGAATGGGCGGCGCTGATCGAGACCGACCCGCCCGAATCTTGGCTTCAGCTCTTGGCGGCGCTCTATGTCTTAAAAGAAGACTACGCTTCGGTCACACCTGTTTTGGAAGAGCTTGTGGTTCGTTTCCCCAAGAAAGCTTATTGGATTCAGCTTTCTCTGATCTACGGGGCGTCCGAGGGCTACGACGAGAGTCTCTCGGTGCAACAACTCGCTTTGCTTCAGGGCTTCTTGACCGAAGACCGAGAATTGAGGCGTTTGGCTCGGTCCTACGTCTTTGCCGGTCTACCCTATGAGGCGGCTACTCTGCTTGACGCGGGGCTCAGCGACGAGAAGATCGAGCCGACCCCGAAGGTCTATGAGCTGCTTGCCAACAGTTGGATACAAGCCCGTGAGTTTGATCGCTCGATGGAGCCGCTTAAGAAGGCAGCCGCCCTCTCTGACGACGGAAACCTTTATTTGCGCTTGGGGCAGGTTTTTATGGCGCGCGAAGATTGGTCTAACGCGGCTAAATATTTCAAGCAAGCGGTTGCGAAGTCCGGTCTTAAGGCTCCGGGCAGCGCGGATCTTCTTTTAGGAATCGTCTACTACAACGAAGATGAGACTGCAGAAGCGCTGAAGTGGTTTAGGCGGGCCAAAAAGCACGAGACGACCCGCAAGACGGCGAACGATTGGATGGACCACATCGCGAAAGAAACGCAATCGAGCTAGTCGGAAAGCCAACTCTTTCCGCGAGGTTTTAGGTCCGCGAAGAAACCTACGACTTGCTTGATCAGAGGAGTGTGACATGGCGCGAAGAAGAGAACTGGAACAGAGCGAAGTCGACCTGACCCCGATGCTCGATGTGGTTTTCATCATGTTGATCTTTTTCATCGTGACGGCTTCCTTTGTGAAGGAAGCGGGAATCGAGGTGACTCGTCCCCCGGCGGCCACGGCTGAACGCCAGGAAAGAGGGAATATTCTCGTGGCGATTTCCGCGGATAACGAAATTTGGATCGATCGGCGCCAGGTGAGTCCCAAGGCATTGCGGGCCAATATCGAGCGTCTGCACGCAGAAAACCCCCAGGGTGCCGTGGTCATCCAGGCGGATCAGAAATCGCAGAACGGCCTCCTCGTCAGTGTCATGGATGCGGCTCGTCTTGCGGGTGTGAAGAGTGTTTCTCTCGCCGCCGAGGTGACCGATTGAGGTTGCGTCCGCGAGTCCGTTGAGGAGAGTGCCGGGAACGGATCAGCGGGACCTTTCGCGCTCAAGTACAACCGTAGACGCGCGCTTGGAGTCAGCGGCGGCTTCCTCCTCTTCGATCACGAGGCTGCGGGCTAGCCTTCCCTCGGCGGACGAACGCCGGCTAGAACTCGCCGAGTTTCCGTGTGAAGGTGTTGTCCCACTGGCCCTGCACGAGGGTGTCCCACGCTTCTTCCCGTGCATCTTTTCCGATCGGTAGCGAGAACAAAGCAGCGGGGACGAATAAAATTGAGCCGATGAGGGTGGAGACGGCGCCAAGGGGTCGGAAGACCGCAGCGTCGAGTGTCTTGTCGGCTAAAGAAGGGGAGTCGGCCGCGAAGCTGGGGCTCGCGAGCATGAGGATCGCGATAGCGATGGCGAGAGGCCTATACATGCGTTCAGTTTATCCCTTCATTTGCGAAACGACATGGTAGCATCTTGGCCGATTTGATGGGGCGGGTGATCCCACGGGACTCGAGGTCAGCCATGAGTGAGAGCACGCCGGAGCGGGGGCGCTCCAGGAAATACTTAGAAGGGGCTGCGGGCTGGAGTATTGCGCTCTTTGGCACCGCTGCATTGATCCGCAGTTTTATCCTTTGGCAGCTGACGGATTCGATGACTTTCAACTACGCCCTCTCCGACGGGCGTGCGCTCCAGCTCTGGTCGAGGGGCCTCGTGGAGGGGACCTCGCCGCTCAGCGACGTCCTCACGGGTCCGCCGCTGTACCCCCTATTTATGGCGGCGCTCTTCAAGGGCCTCGGGGAATCTCTAATACTCGTCCGTTCAGTGCAAGTGGTTCTCGGCTCAGCGGCGTGTGTCCTCTTGATGCAGGCGGGTTGGCGCTTTCGATCAAAGGCCACCGGCCTCGTGGCTGGTTTCCTCTTGGCTGTCTACCCCGTGGCCATTTGGTCCAACTTTTCGATCCACACCTCCGCGATTGATGTTTTTCTGATCTGTCTTGCCCTTGCGATCGCTGCTGATTTCCAGAGCCAGGCGCGGCGACGAACGTTGCTCGGTCTAGGTCTGGTTCTGGGATTACTTTTTCTTAGCCGCGAGAGCACCTTTGCATTTGTGATTGCAAGTGTCCTCCTTCTTTTTTTGGCCGCCGGTTCTTCTTGGGGGAGTCGCAGCCTCAACGCGTTGGTCTTAGTCGGGGGTGTGGCTGTTGTGGTCGTTCCGATGACTTTGGCTGACTGGTCCGTTCGGGGCGAGTTTCGTTTTCTCAAGATTCCCCTGTCCTACCACTTGTATCACGGAGGTCAGGACGGGTCCTCACGTTCCGGGCTCTACCAGCCTCCGATCGATGGGAACTCCGCGGCAGATTTTTTAGCGCTTCGTTTGGGTCATTTCCCAACAACCGATGAGATGTCTGATTTCTACGATGAGCAGATTGCTGCGCGTGCTTCGGCAGATCAGGAGATTTCCTCTCTGGGGTTGTTTAGGAAGCTTCTCCTTTCGCTGGACGCAACGGAGCCGTTCGACACCCAAGAAGCTTGGGTGCATAACGAATACTCGGGTCTCTTGAGCTGGCTTTTGGAAGTGGTCAATTTTGGTTGGGTTTTCCCTCTCGCTTTCTTTGGGGCTTGGGTAGTTTGGCCTGAGCGTTCGCGTCTCTCATGGTGGTATGGATGGTCGTTTGTCTGGCTCAGTTGGTCGATCGTCTTTTATCACTACGGTCGTCACCGACTGGTGCTTGTTCCCATAGTCCTCCTCTTTGCAGCGGCGGGTTTGGTTGGAGCGTCTCGATTTGTGCGCAGTCGGCCTCGCCTGGTTGTCGGGGCGGCGATTGCGTCGACGGCGCTGCTTCTTTGGGTGTCTCAAGGGAGCTTTGTTCAGGCAAACGTGGAGCGATCAATGGCCTATCATGGCGTTGCAAGCGGCCTTTCGGAACTGGGACTTGAGGAACTGGCCACCTTGCGAATGGAGGATGCTCTGGACTTTGACGCAGAGAATGCGTTTGCCCATAACGATCTTGGAGCTCTCTACGCGCAGCGTAAGGGGTACGGCGCAGCGGCGGATCACTTCAGCGAGGCGGTCCGGATTCGCCCTGATTACATCCAGGCTTACCGGAATTTGGCCCAGGCTCAGTATCAAAGTTTCGAAAACGCGGAAGCGGCTGAGACGTACAAAAGGCTTTTGCGAGCGAACCCAAGGGACGCAGAGGTCTGGTTCGAGTTGGGACGGGTGCAGCGTGAGATGGGCCAAATTGAGGAGGCCCGGCGCAGCCTTCAGAATGCGTTGGCATTGAAGCCGGGCTTGGCTGGGCAGGCCGCACCCTGAACGACTCGATTCGCTTTGAGGTGATCAGGAAGGCAGGACGTCTTCGTCCTCGAACCAATCCGGGTTGTTGCGAATCTGGGCCGCGAATTCCGCAGAGGGCACAGACTTCCCGAAGAAGTCTCCCTGCATATGGTGGACACCGAGGTCGAAGAGCAGGTCCAGCTGCTCTCGATTTTCGACACCCTCGGCCGTTACGCTCAGGTCGAGACCGCGCGCGATGGAGATGAGTCCCTTTGTGATGCTGGCGTCGATGGTCGAATCGACGATTTCTGCGATCAAGGATCGGTCGATCTTGATTCCGTCAATCGGGAGCGTCTTGAGCGCACTGATGGCAGAGAGCCCCGTCCCGAAGTCGTCTACGACGACGCGGCAGCCAAAATCGCGAAGGAAACGCACGGCGCCAAGGGTCGCACCCGCATCGTGGAGAATGCTGTGCTCGGAGATTCCGATCGTGAGTTGAGAAGGCTGTAGGCCACTGTCTCTCACACTTCGCATGACGGTTTCAGGAAACCCTTCATCGCAGAGCTGGCGGGAAGGCACAGGCAAACAGAGTTGGATGCGTTGACCCTTGAAAGTGGGCCACGAAGCCACTTGCTGACAGGCCGCCCGCAGCACCCATTGACCCAGGAGCCCAATCAAGCCGGCATCTTCGGCGTAGTGCATGAATTCTGAAGGGGGAATCAATCCCCGTTCGGCATGCTGCCAGCGTACCATGGCCTCCGCACCGGAGACGAGTCCGAGGCCAATGTCCACTTGGGGTTGGAAGTGCAGTCTGAGCGAATTGTTTGCGAGTGCCTCGAGGAGTCCGTTCTCGATATCGAATCTCTGCTGCGCCTTGTGGTTCAGTGAGTTTGAGAAGAAAGCATGCCGATTGGCGCCTCCAGATTTCGCGTGATACATCGCCGTGTCGGCATGACGCATGAGCATTTCCGAGTCGCTCCCGTCGTCGGGCGCAATGGCAATGCCAACGCTGGTGGTGATTCGATATTCGCGCTCGTCAAGGACGAAGGGCTGCATCATGGCGTTTGCGATGTTCGCTGCAAGCTTTTTAGCACTGTTCTGCGGCCCCAATCGCTGGAGGACGATGACGAATTCGTCTCCTCCGATGCGGGCTAGAAAACCTTCAGGGCCCAGGAGGCGACTGAGTCGCCCAGCCATTTGGACGAGGAGTTGATCTCCGACTTTATGTCCGAGGGAGTCGTTAATGTTTTTGAACCGATCCAAATCGAGAAAAAGCAAGGCCACCTGTTCGTTTCGGGGCATTGCGGTCGCGAGCGCGCGACGCAGATGGTCGGCGGCCGCCAACCGATTGGGCAGGCCCGTCAGGACATCGTGGGTCGCCAAGTAGTGTTCATACTGCCGAGCCCGAGCTAGATCCTGGAGTACTCGAGATCGCTCCATCGCGTGACGAATGGCACGAACCAGAAGGCGAGAATCGCATTCGCTCTTGACGAGATAATCTTGAGCTCCGAACCGGTGGGCCCGAAGGGCGAGGTTGTCATCTTCCTCTGTGTCGAAAACGACGAAAGGGACCACTGTGGCCGCCACTCTGGCGGGGGCCAAGGTATCCGTCCCCTGGCTTTCTTCTAGACTGAGGTCCAGCAGGACGGCATCGAACTCGTCTTCGACGAGTCTCTGCAGGCCTGCCTCCACGCCGTGCACCCGGGTCGTCTCAAACGATACGGCCGTTGCCGCTTCGAGCAGAGGGGCGATTTCGTTCGAGCGAGAGTCGTCGATCAGAAGGACCCGAAGTGGCCCCTCCGAATCGCCCACCGCGGGTTCGTCACGCTCTGCCCTCAATTTTTCGCGGCTCCTGAGCCCCATTCCGCTCCCATCCAGCTGGGGGGTTCATCGGAAGAAGGGTCGTTCGGAATGAGGGATCCCCGCGTTTTTTATCGTCGAAGGCCGAAAGACCGGCTCGCCAACGCCGCGGCCCCGCATTGCCCCTAGGGGCATCCGTCCGGCGGGGTCAGGAGCGATCCGACGGGGGCTCGGCCTCTTGAATGAGAGTGGCTTGCACGCTTCGGCCGAGGCGTCCTTGGACGTCGCCCATCGATGCGTCGATGACCCCGATCCCTTGCTGCGCGGTGACGAGGCCCGGGCGAAAGCCGAACCAGTCGCCCACGGGTGCGCGTTCCCAGTAGAGCGTGGTGTCGACATTGATAGAGGGAGGGCCCCATTCGTTGTCGGGGTTGCTTTGGGCTTGGCGAAGAGTCTGCTGACAGAGGGCGAAGGTCAGATCGGCGACGGCCGCTGAACGTTGTAGGGGGGACATTGGTGTACCGGGTAACAAATCGAGGGGGCTGGTGATCCATGCAGCCGGGCCCGCGTCGTCTTGCCCGAGCCGCACGGCAAAGCTCATGTGGAATCCGGGCGGGACGTGGGATCGAACGGCTTTGGGAATGAACTCGATTGCGGGAAAGGCTTCCGGGGTGGCCAAGTCGGGCGGGGCGGTCTGGATGGTCGGAGAAGCCTGTTCCTGAGGGCGAAGGAGCGCGATCTGGGCGCGACTGATCAGTTCTTCGGTTTTGGGGTGATTGAGTTGCGCCTCTACGTTGGCCAGGCGTCGACCTTGGCGGGTGAAGTGCCAAGACAGTGCCAAGGGGATGCGGGGCACCGGACGGATCAGGTCTACGGTCATGCGGACAACCTGAAGGTCCGAAGCCTGAGCGGCTTCTTCCGCCGCCAAAGCAAACAAGGCATTGATCGGGCCTCCGTGTTGGAGCCCCTCCGCCCACGGACTTCCAGCCCAGGTCGTGGGGCTGAAGAGGGAGCCATTTCTTTCATAGACAAAGTCGCGCATGATCGGCGGCGGATTCTATCCCACGGCACGAATTGTGCTGCGGCCCGGCGCAGGAGATCCAGTTGCCCCTCGCCCCCACCCCTTGCCCCCGCGGGCCCTGCTGCTTTGTGGAAAATCTCTCAAGCGACTGAATCTTGGATTCATATCGACCGAGAAAGAGGCTGCTAGCGTTGCGCCGAGTGGGGAACCGCCCGGTTCACGCGGGTGATCAACCGATGGGCCGCTTGAGCCGCACGCTTCGGCCAGGGAGACGGAAGATGCGCCGCTGGACGTCGCTGTTTTGGATCGCCCTCTGGGCGGCAGGCCCGAGCTATGCGCGGGATGAGGTGATTCCCTTGGATTCGCCCCCTGTCTTCGTCCAGTTGGCTGGGGCCTACGCTTATCGAGACATCGGGGCCACGTCGAGTTCAACCGAGACCCGTCCGGGCGAACAGATTCAGGAGTGGGCCGCGGACGGACGCGTGACCGTCCCGGTTGCATGGGGACTGGGTGTTCGGGTTCAAGCGACGGGGGAGGGCGCCACATCAAAATTCGATACCGGCGCTCGCTTCGAACTGGTGGGGGCGGGTGGAGAGGGGCAACTCTTCTGGCGGGATCCAACGAAAGGCCAAGTAGGGTTGGGATACGGCTACTACTGGTTGACCTCCACGACTCCGTCGACTGTCGACTCGGTTCGGATACAAAGTCTTCCGGTTTACGCCTCTCTATATATGCCGTCCATGAACGGCGTGGCTGTCGACTGGAATGCTTCGTTTCGTTATGACTTTCTTTCCTTGCAGTCAGCCGGTGGAGACAAGAAGGAGTGGGCCTACGAGGCCCGCGCTTCATCGATCTGGTACGTCAACGAGCTGATCTCTTTTGAAGCGGGCGTTCGATACGAGCGACTGATCAAGGATAAGCAAGAAGACATACTCGAAGGGGCCTTTGCTCTCGAAATTTTAGTTCCGACTGGGGGTGATCGTTTTTTCGGATCGGTTGCCCTCATAGGGGGCGTGGGGCGCTCCGAGAAGATGGACCTGGCTCCTCCGACTACGTCCTTATCCAGCTTGGCTTGGCGCGTAGGGGTTCAGGCGAGCGTTTTCTTTCCCGGCGTTCATTCACTTCTGGAGTTGAACCGGGCTTACCGGTAGTGAGTCTGCGATTTCGAGGTACCAGCGGCGCAGCACGTCAAAGGCCATTTTTCGCTGTCCCCGCTCTGAAAGCAGACCTTTTCGATTGTAGTAATCCTGAATGCCCGGAAGCACTCTCCTCGGTGATCGGAAATCTTTTAGGATCCAGGGAGAGAGTCCCGACAAAAAAGGGATTCTCTGCATCATGGCAATCTGCTCCCGGTACACCCGAGCTTGGTGCCTTTCGGTGAACAGTGTTTCTTCGTCGCCCAATGAGCCTGCGACGGCGCCCGCGCCGAGTTCGCTCATGATGAGGGGTTTTGGATAGGCGGTTGTCCATTCGACGTCGGCCACATCGTCGATGTCTTTGTAGTACCAGCCGAGGTATTCGTTGCAGCCCATGACATCCAGAAATTCACCAATGGGGTCATCGATATGCATGCCGCCCTCGACAAACCGGGCCATCAAAGCGGCCGTCAAGAGTCGCGTGGGGTCGAGCTGGCGAGCTTGGGCAACAAGAGCCTTGAGGAAATTGAGTCGCGCCTCTGAATGGGGAGATTCATTCGAGAGGGACCAGAGGATTACCGCAGCGCGATTTCGGTCGCGCTCGATCAGCTCCTCAAGCTGAGATTGGGCGGATTGCAGGGTTTGTTGATTTTGCCAGTCGATGTTCCAATACACGGGAATTTCAGCCCAGACCAGCAAGCCAAGTTCATCGGCTAGGCGTACCGTCGCTTCATCGTGTGGGTAATGGGCAAGGCGAACGAAATTGCAGCCAAGCTCGACGGCCCAGCCGAGAAGAGTCTGGGCGTCGTCGCGGCCAAAGGCCCTTCCGGGCCGCGTCGGGGCCTCCTCATGTAGGCTGATTCCGCGCAGGAATACAGGCTCGTCGTTGACTAATATTTCTGATCCACGAGTTTTGATTGTTCGAAATCCCACCCGATCCGAAACCTGATCGGCGCCACTGGTCATTTCAATGTCGTATAGACGCGGGGCACCCGGTGCCCAGCGTTCCGGGCGAGCCGTGAAACGAAATTTGGCCGAACCGGCTGAATCGCTTTGAACCATCTCCTCGAGGCCCAATTCGGGAATCGCGATCCGAATCGATCGGCTGTTGGCGAGGGGGCCGTCGAGCTGGACAAATCCCGTGATGGAATCGTCCTCTAGTGCCACCCCAAAACGATGAATGAAAGTATCGGGTACCTCGATGAATTCGACTTCTCGTGTGGGGCCACCGTAGTTCCACCAGTCCGTGCTCGTCATCGGGACTGCGCTTCGGTCTCGAGTGTTGTCGATTTTGACGAACAAACTGTTCGTTCCCGGGCGGAGTGACTCGGTTACTTCGAAAGCAAAAGGGGTGAACCCCCCAGTGTGGCGGCCGATTTCTTGGCCGTTGAGCCACGCGATCGTCTCATAGTTGGCAGCGCCAAAATAGATAAAGGCCCGATTATGTTCTTTGATCTCGTGATCGAAGTCGCGTCTGTACCACACACTCCCTTCGTAAAAAAAGAGCTTTGGGTCTTGACTGTTCCAGTCGCCGGGAACTTGCAGAAGGTCGGCCTTCTGCCAATCGTATTCCGCGACGCCCGGACGGAGAGGAAGGTCTGAAAACCAACCCATCTCCCAGGGCTCGCCATAGAAGGTTCGATAGCCTGCTTCGTACGGATCGACGATTGATCGCCAACGACCTGAGAGAGAATGACGTGTTCGCCCGGCTAATAGTTGAAAAGCGACCATTTCGAGACACCTTCTGAAGTTTGACAATGTCGAGGGTACGCGGAATGCTGGAGAACCGCTCTGGGCCGGAGGCAGTCGGTGACTGGGTCTTGGTTTTTTGGGGTCTCCGGGCGAGGACGCTCTTGTGGGACCGCTCGTGTTGGTCGCGGGAACGTCAGCGCCCTCAAGGGTCGTCGGAGGCGAGTTTTTTTGAGAAGGATTCAGAAGCGTGGCCCGGGAGGCTTGGGTCGAAGCCTTTGCTTCGGAGTTCTCGCGGCTTTCAGCCTGTTGGCGTGCGCGCCCAGCCGACCGCTGCCCGCCCGTGGCTCGCCGACTGCCTATGACCAGCTGGAAGCGGAGCCTCTAGAACCTTTTGATGCGGCTGCCATATTTGAGGCGAGTGTGGCTGTGGATCCCTCGACCTTTCTTCCTGCTGATATCGTAGAAGGGCCTTACCATGTGGTCAGCGGTGTATGGAATGATGGATTCACGAATCGCTATCTGCTCGTGACTGATTTTGGTTCCTTTGAAGTCGAAACGACGGGTCTTCTTCGAAAACGGATTCATGAAGTTTCCGTAGTGGGGCAGTTGGACGAGGAAGAAGTATCCGGCAATATGGTCTACTTCCTTTCGACGGCGAATGCCGCTCGGGGTCCCGTTGAAGGCGCCGCGCAATGGCTCATGAATCCAATCGACAGTGCCTGGCATGTTCCGACGGGCATGTGGTCTTACGCGAGAAGACTTGTGGCTTTGGCGGGCCGCGATCGGACTTTTCAGGAGGACCACTATTCCGAGGAGTTGATTGGTTTTTCGGATGCGAAACGTGAATGGGCCTATCGACTGGGCGTCGATGTGTACAGCGAAAATGCGGTGCTGCAGCGCCGTTTGAATCGGTATGCCTGGCTTTCTCTTGGCGGCGGATTGACGGTCCGTCTGCCTCTGATGGCCGTTGCCGGTCCGGCCGGTTATGCATTGACGGTGAGTGGTACGACGGACCAAATGAAAAGAGAATTGCGCGATCGCTCTCCGGAGGAGGTCCGAATCGATGTGCGGTCTCGATTGGGTGCGATGGGGGTTGACCCGGTCTTGATCGAACGCTTCGTATCTCACCCGTGGTACTCGCCCACACGCCTTTTGGTGATCAGTGAATCCCTGGGGCGCCTCGTTGGAGCCGAGGGGCGCTCTAGCTTTATTGAAGCGGCAGTACACGCCGACGAACCACAGGAGACCTATCTATTTACGCGTCTCGCTCTGATGCTGGCTTTGTATTCCGAGAAGCAGCAGGAAATCAAACGGGTTGAGGCGAAGGATGGATTGATCTGGGCCGAAACAATTCAGGGGCGCCGGATGGTGCCGCTCTATCTCGATTGGGCCACTTGGAGTGAGACGCTGAATTACTTCATGGAAGCGGTTGACGGCGTGATGCCACCGGGTTCCGAGAACAAGGAGTTGTTGATCTCAGGATGGGTTTCGCCGAGGGCAAGGCTACGGTTGACCGAGACCGGATGGACACTCCATGAAGGCGTTGAGATGACGTGGCTATCGGAAGTGGACCGTGCGGCGTGGGCCCCCGGCTTACCTGATCCAAATCGTGTACTTCCCGAATTCGGAGAGCGTTAAGAGCGCCGCCGATCGGTTGCTCCTGTTTTTTTGAGCGCGCGATTAAAGTTAGCCTGCGGTCTGACTTTGCTGGTGCACACCGGTTAAACGCTCGCGCGCTTTTTGAGAGAGGGCCCGGTTGAGAAGCCGCTTCTTGATGAAACCAACGTCTTCGTCAAAATGAACTCGGTCGATGGTCAGAAGAAATGTGCCCGGCTGCCCAAAAAGGGTGGGGCCATCTAAGACCATTGCAATCTGCAGACGCGCTTCTAGGTAGTGGCTCGCGTAGAGGGTACGGAGGACCATGGCGCGCCCGAAGCCCGGCTCCTTTCCCGCATTCGCCCACATCACATGCTCGAGCAAGACTGTGTCGCGAAGACCAACACTAGAGACGTTCCATTGCAACCGGTCGGTTACCGAATTCGTCGTATTTGCTGGAAAGGTTTCAAGGTGGTGATTGAGGTCCGGGTAGAATCGCAACCACTCTTGAGCGCTCTGTTCGAGCTGGCGGATGGGCTTGCTTCGGGAGGGTGATCCTGGTTTGTCGGCATAGGGCGAAAGGTTTTCCGGTCCGCCTGAACGATACTCTTCCATCAATCGAGCCAGTCCACCCTGAACAGCCGAAAGCAGTTGAGCTTCGGTCGCCTCGGCGTCTTCTTGCGCTGCGAGAGCCTGGCCGATACCCAGGGCATCGAGCTTGAAACGGCATTTCCCAATCTGACAAGAGGCCAGGAGATCTAAATCGCTGTCAGGGAGTTTGAGCTCACCGAGGCCCCGATCAGCCCTTTCTGAATCGTAAAGACCCTCCGCAAGGGGAGAGTCCATCAAGGACGACCAGCCCGCGGTGTCGGAGTTGAGAACCTCGTCGCCGGCTGGATCGATCCGTACGAGGGCCAGCAGAGCGGCCTCTCTTCTGGAGTTTTCGACTGCCAGATCGGCTGTGAAAACGCTCGCCCCAATCTTTTCCAGCCGGTTCGTGCTCAGGCCTAGTCCATCAAGGAAGAGGCGTTGGGACGAAGAGTCCGCCCCCGCTGAGGTTCCGTAAAGGAAAACGATTGAGAGGAAGATCCCCCCGACCCAAGCCGCTCCGCGCAGAATGGCGCGGCCGCCGACGGATGATGCTCGTTCAAAGTGCCTCATGCCTGGAGAGTATCGGCGGTTTTGGAGGCGTCCATCATTCGCCCGGAACCCTCTCGGTCGGGGCTGGCAAGCGGTTAGCCCGAGGGTGCGGCAGGCGGGCGGCCGTTTTCAGTAAAAGTGGGGGCGCCGGCGGGCGGCGTCGAGCCATGCTCACGTTTGTAGAAGTCGAGAATATCCGCATAGCGAACGTGACCGAGCAGTTGCCGCCGGCCGGACCGCGTCTCCACGATCGGGATTTTGTCGAACTCTCGATCACTGAAAAATTCCAGCGCGCTGATCAAGTTGTCGCTGGGGGTCAGGTAAACCGTCTGGCGATTCACGAGGTCGTGAGCCAATACGAAGGTACCCAAGTCTTCGAGTTCCTCGTTTCGCTCCAAGTCACGTAGCGAAACAAGGCCCGCGAGATCACCCGCCCGATTTTGAAGCACCATGTCGGTTTCGCCATGTTCCCGGGCTAGAGCCTCGATTTGGAAAAGCGGGGTGTCATTCGAAACGATGGCAAAGCGATCGTAAACACCCCTCGTCATTTCTCCTACAGTCATGCTCTTTAAGACGTTGGGGTTCATTTCCCAAAGATGCGCTCGGGAGAAAAACTTGTTGTCGACTTGGTTGTTGTAAATCGACCATCGTCGCGAAGTGACGAGCGCCACCGTGGCCACGATCATTAGAGGGGGAAGTAGCTCATAGGCCCCTGTTAGCTCACAAACCATCATCAGTGATGCGATCGGTGCATTGGCCACTCCCGCGAAGAATGCGCCCATGCCGACGACGACGAAGGGCCCGATGTCGGGGACGAGCTCTGGGAACAGCTCATGGCTCAGCGTTCCGACTGCCCCTCCCAGCATCGCGCCAATGAAAAGGCTGGGGGCAAAGACGCCACCGGAACCGCCGGAAGAGATGGTGAAGGAGGTTGTGAGGATTTTGAGCCCGGCTAACAATGCGAGTGCTCCGACAGAAGCGCGTAGGCTGCCCACCGGATCACCGCTGATCAGCTGCTGAACGTATCCGAGCCCTTGCCCAATGACTTCTGGTCGCCAGTAGCCAATGACCCCAACCAATAGACCGCCGAGGGGAGGCAGCATGTATCGATTGATCGGAAGTCGATCAAAGAAGTATCGCTTGGAGCCATGTAGAAATCGAATATAGAGGTAGCCAGATCCCGAGCACACCAGCCCCAGAATTGCGTAGAAGATGAGCTCGATGGGCGAGTGGAAAATTTCATGTTCGAAGGTAAATATGTGATTGAACCCTTCGACCGAGCAGAAGACCGTGTAGGCTGTGACCGACCCTAGAATGGCGGGAGTGAGGGCATCTGTCTCCAAGTCCTCTTTGTAGAGAACCTCGACTGCGGTGAGTGCTCCGCCGAGAGGAGCCTTAAAGATGGCACCGAGCCCAGCCGCTGCCCCGGCCACCATTAGAGTGCGGCGTGCCCGGGCGCCCATTTGGATGAGCCCTCCCAGTGCAGATCCGATGCCGGCGCCAATTTGTGCCACCGGTCCCTCTTTTCCGGCACTGCCACCCGAGGCCAGTGTGGCAATCGTTGCCAGGGACTTGACCAAGGGAACCCGGCTTCGCATGACCCCCCCCTTGTTGTGAAAGGCGTCGATGTAACTGTCGGTGCCGGTACCTTCCGCCTCAGGCGCAAACGTCTTGACGAGAAAGCCGGCTACTAGACCACCGAGTACAGGCAGCAGGGCCAGCAGCAGGCGATTCGGAGGGCCTTCGGCGGCAGGCCACGCAATGGGGTCACCCGCAGGTTGAGGGACGGATAGCTGGGCCCATAGGTTCATGGTTAGGTAGCTGGCCCCTTCGAGCATGAAATCGAAGAGAACGGCAATGAGCCCGGAAATTAGACCGATTCCGATGGAGTAGAGGTAGATGGTTCGGGTGTTGACGCTCCCGAAAATTCCGCGAAAGTCCAGTAATCCGCGCCAATTCATGACGCGTCATGCCTCGCATGTTGCGGCGCAGTTTCCTCAATGCCTGTGCAAAGGTGTTGCAAGAGCTCAGCCCATCTTGGTGAGTGCATCGTTCAATGTGACGCTGGGTCGCATTGCGGCAGAGGCCAAGTCAGCGTTGGGGTGGTAATAGCCGCCGACGTCCATCGCTTGACCCTGAACCGCGATCAACTCCTCGGTAATTTTCGGTTCTTCTCGTGCAAGTCGATCCGCGAGTGGGGCGAAGCGTGCCGCGAGGTCGCTGTCGTCCGTTTGGGCAGCGATGGCTTCGGCCCAGTAGAGCGCGAGGTAGAAATGGCTGCCTCTGTTATCGATTTCATGGACCTTGCGAGAGGGCGATCGACCTTCTTCGAGGAAACGAGCATTTGCACGGTTGAGTGTTTCTGCCAGGATTCGAGCTCCTGGGTTGTCCGTGACCTCTGCGAGGTGGGTGAGGGATTCGGCCAGAGCCAAGAATTCGCCGAGTGAATCCCATCTGAGATGGTTCTCCTTTTCAAATTGTTGGACGTGTTTCGGTGCGGACCCTCCTGCTCCGGTCTCGAAAAGGCCTCCTCCGTTCATGAGAGGGACGATTGAAAGCATCTTTGCGCTTGTTCCCAATTCGAGGATGGGAAAGAGGTCTGTGAGGTAGTCCCGGAGAACGTTGCCCGTAACGGAAATTGTATCCTCACCAGAGCGAATTCTTTCCAATGAGAGCCGGGCGGCCTCGACAGGAGAGAGGATGCGAATATCTAGGCCTTCGGTGTTGTGATCCTGGAGGTAGGTCTCGACCTTGCGGATCAGCTCTGCGTCGTGGGCTCGCTGGGCGTCGAGCCAAAAAATGGCGGGGGTCTCGCTGGCCCGAGCCCGATGGACGGCCAATTTGACCCAGTCTCGAATCGCCGCATCCTTGACTTGACACATCCTCCAGATGTCCCCGGACTCCACAGAATGTTCGAGGATGAGCCTGCCGCTTTCGTCGAGTACGCGGACCGTTCCGTCCGTAGGGATTTCAAACGTCTTGTCGTGAGAGCCATATTCTTCGGCCTTTTGTGCCATCAGGCCGACATTGGGCACAGTGCCCATTTGAGTGGGGTCGAATGCCCCATGCTCGCGGCACGAGTCGATAGCAGCCTGGTAAATCCCTGCATAACTTCCGTCGGGAATCACCGCTTTCGTATCTTGTTGGACCCCTTCGGCGTTCCACATTTGCCCGGAGCTTCGAATCATGGCCGGCATCGAAGCATCCACGATGACGTCACTGGGGACGTGCAAATTCGTGATCCCTCGATCAGAGTCCACCATGGCGAGCCCGGGGCGCTGGGCATAGCTGGCCTGGATTTCAGCCTCGATGCCATGGCGATCGCTTTCGGGAAGTTTTTGAATTGCAGCCTCTAGACTTCCGAGGCCGTCGTTTGCGTTCACTCCCAGTTTTTCAAAAACCTCGCTGTGGTTCTTGAAAAGATCGCTGAAGAATACTCTCACGGCATGTCCAAAGATAATGGGGTCAGAGACCTTCATCATTGTTGCCTTGAGGTGAATGGAGAAAAGAACTCCCTGGGCCTTGGCTTCTTCAATTTGAGATTCGAGGAACGCGACTAGGGCGTTCTTGCTCATGAAGGTTCCATCGACGATCTCATCCTTCAGGACAGGAATAGACTCCTTCAGAACCGTCACCGCGCCGTCTGAATCGACATGTTCGATCCTTAACGTACCCTCGGCTTTGATCGTGACCGACTTTTCGTTGGATCGGAAGTCACCTTGGGTCATGTGAGAGACATGAGATTTTGATGTTGGCGACCACGCGCCCATCGGATGGGGATGTTTCCGTGCATATTGCTTGACCGCCTCCGGTGCTCGGCGGTCTGAATTTCCTTCGCGAAGGACGGGGTTGACCGCGCTTCCCTTGATGCGGTCATAGCGGTCTTTGATTTTTTTCTCCTCAGGAGAGGATGGTTCGTCCGGATAGTCTGGGATGTCGTATCCCCGGGTCTGCAATTCAGTAATTGCCGCTTTCATCTGGGGGATCGAAGCGCTGATATTCGGCAGCTTGATGATGTTGGCTTGGGGCGTCTTGGCTAGGTTTCCAAGTTCCTCAAGGGCATCCCCGATTCGCTGGTCCTCGGTCAGCCGTTCAGGAAATCGAGCTAAAATTCGACTCGCCAAGGAAATGTCTCGGGTTTCGACATCGACTCCGCACGCGCCAGCAAAGGTTTGCAGGATGGGCAGGAGGGAGTGAGTCGCTAGCGCAGGCGCCTCATCGGTGAACGTATAAATAATCTTTCCGTGTTCCATCGGTTATCTCTCTCATCTTTTTTTGTATCCGATGCGATTCGATTCGAGGGCCTACGACGGGCTCTCGATCCTCTTTGCATCGGGTCCATGTCTTGGCCCCTGGGCTTACGGATTTGGGCCTTTGCGGGATTCGGGCCCGAAGCCGCGACGGCCGGATGCCGGATCGGCCGGCCAGAGAATAGACGGTCCCGGCTCGATCTTCGACGGTGGATCTCCATCGCCCAACAGGGCAGGAGCAGGTAACGTCCAAGGGTCGGCCAGCCTTGTGGATCCCTAGGCCTCTGTGCGGTCGAAGAATTTGAGTGAATTCTCCGGAGGAAGAGAAATGTCCAAATCTCGTGACACGGCTGTTGGAGAGAGGCTGCTCGATCACGTCGCGCAGGGAACGACGGATGTTGTAGATGAAATCCGCCGGATCCCAGTGTCCTACTATCTCGACCCGGACCTCTGGGATCAGGAGATGCGTAATATTTTCAAGCGGCTGCCCTTGATGCTGGCATTTTCCACAGAGATCGCCGAGGCGGGGGCTTACCGGGCCATCGATGTTGTCGGGGTCCCGGTCTTGATTGTTCGAGGCAGTGACGGCGTGGCCAGAGCCTTTCTGAATGCCTGTCGCCACCGAGCCGCTCGCTTGGTCGACGAAGGAACTGGTCAATGCCGGCGCATCGTCTGTCCCTACCATGCCTGGGCCTACGACGACCAAGGTTCCTTGCTGGGCGTTTTTAAGTCCAAGCAGTTCGGTGACGTTGATCGAGAGACTCACGGATTGCGAGAGTTGCCGTGTGAGGAATTGGCCGGATTAATTTTTGTGTCGTTGACGCCTGACACCCCAATGAACGTCCGGGAGTATCTGGGGGGGATGGTTGACGAACTCGAGAGTCTTGGGATCGACCAGTGGAAAGTTTATACCCGACGTGAACTGCACTCCTCGAATTGGAAAGCAACCTTCGACGGGTATGTGGACGGCTATCACCTAGAGGTCTTGCATCCCAAAACGGTGGGGCTGCTCTCGAAGGGGGCAGTTAACACGTTCGAGGCCTTTGGGCCGCATCAAAAAATTGGATTCGCCAACCAGAATATTGAGACGATTCGAAGTATCCCAAGTGCTGAATGGGACCAAGATCAGGGGTTTGGATTCGTCCGGACCTTATTTCCCAGCACATCGCTTGCGGTCACGGCCGGTTACGGGGGCCTGGTTTCACAGTTGATCCCTGGGCCGACTCCCGATCGTTCAAAAACGGTTCAATCATTTGTCTACGCGCATCTGCCCGAAACCGAAAAGGAGCGTGCCGAGGCCGATAAAATGGTCGAGGTTTTTCATGCGGCGGTGCGAGACGAGGATTACCGAACCGTTGATGGTGTCCAGCGATCAATGGCCTCTGGGGCCGTGAAGGACATCATTCTGGGGAGGAATGAAGTGGGCAACCAATGGATGCACGATTGGGTGAGCTACTACGGGCAGGATGCCCCCCGTCCCGAGGATCGCCCGGACCGCAGCTGACCCCTCTCGAGCAGGAGTCGAGGCCTGGATTCAAGGACTCGTTATGAATGCCGATCAACCCAAGAAACCCCGGGGATCCCGGGAACAAAAACTTCTAGACGAGGCAGCGGCCTTACTGCCGGCTTCCGCTCGTCACGTAACGGCTTCGCCTCAATCTGCGATGATCATCCGGGAAGGGCGGGGCTCTCGGCTTTTTGACTTGAGCGGAAATGAGTACCTCGACTACTTGCTTGGCTCGGGCCCGATGCTAGTGGGCCATGCTCATCCAGTTGTTCTGCAGGCTGTGGCGGCGGCCCTTGAGCGGGGTGCGAGTTTCCTGCTGCCGACGGAATCGGCCGTGGAGCTGGCCCGAGAGGTCGTTCGCTCCACGCCTTGCGCCGAACGTGTCGTGTTTGGCAACACCGGAAGTGATGGTGTGATTTTCGCAATTCGATTGGCGCGCGCCTATCGAAAACGGGACAAGGTCCTTAAGTTTGAGGGTGCTTACCACGGCCAAGGCGATGCTTTGCTGATGAGTAATCAGTGGACCGCCGAGCCAGCCGCATTTCCGCGCCCGGTCGCGAATTCAATTGGCTTGCCTATCCATACCCAGGAAGAGGTTCTGATTGCGCCGTGGAACGATATCGACCGGACGGCTGAGATCATCACACGATATAGTGACGAACTCGCGTGTGTGATTGCGGAGCCCATGCAACGCACCTTGCCGCCTCGCCCCGGTTTTCTCGAGCAACTTCGAGAGCTGACGCTCCGGATCGACGTGCCCCTGATTTTTGATGAGGTCGTTACAGGTTATCGCCTTGGCTATGGAAGCGGTCAAGGCTACTACGGGGTCACCCCAGACCTATGTGTTCTGGGCAAGAGCCTTTCGGCAGGGCACCCCCTCTCGGTGGTCGCGGGACGCCGTGATTTGATGCAATTTGCCGAGGGTGGGCGACGGCTGACCGGGGACTATGTCTCCTTAACGGGCACTTATAGCGGCAACCCTATTTCATGCACAGCCGCCCTTGCGGCTCTAGAATTGCTTCGAGAGCCGGATGTCTACGCGAACCTTTTTAAGCGCGGTCAAAGGTTGATGGTGGGTTGTCGGAAGGCTTTTGAAGCGGTGGGGATCCCCGTTCAAATATTGGGAGAGCCTCCAGCCTTTGAGCCCTGGTTCGCTGATCATGAGATTTATGACTTCCGTTCCGCTCAAAAATCCGACCGCGCATTGTCTTTTCGTTTTGGGCAGGCGCTTCTCGATCGCGGTATCGTGAAGGGCCACGAGAAGTTTTTCGTTTCGATTGTCCATACCGACGAGGATATCGACTATACAATCGATGCTATTCAAGATGCGGCTCACGAACTGGCCCATGCCTGACCGACTGCCTCTCCCAGCCTTCGGCGACGAGCGCGAAAACCTTTTCGATGCTGACTGATCGCTACAAGAAAGCGGTTCACTTTGCGATTGACCTGCATGACGGTCATATGCGCAAAGGAACGCAGATCGCGTACCTCTCCCATTTGCTCTCGGTATCTGCCTTGGTGATGGAGAACGGAGGGTGTGAGGATGAGGCGATTGCGGCTCTTCTTCACGATGCCCTCGAAGATCAAGGGGATGACTACGAGAGTGCCTCCCCGAACGTCCATCCCCGTACCGGACGAGAGGCCCTGAAGTCGGATATCGAGGGTCTCTATGGGCGGCGAGTTCGTGACATCGTTGTTGCGTGTACCGACGACGAAGAATTCGAAAGACCGCCGCCGGATGAGAAGGGCGACGTGGCCGCTTGGCGGGTCCGCAAAGCTCATCACATAGCAACGCTGGACTCCGAGACTGACCCGGGGGCTCTGCGGGTGGCCTGCGCGGACAAGCTCCACAATGCTCGTTCCATGCTCCTCGATCATTCAGAGCATGGCGAGGTTTTTTGGCAGCGTTTCCGTTCGGGAAGTCGCGACAACGTTGTCTGGTATTTCTCGGGGATGGCCGAGGTCTTTCGGAGGCATGCGGATCGCGTGGCGGACTCGGGACTCCAGCGGCTGGTGGCGGAGTTGGAAGCCGTGACCGAACGAATCCGGGCGCTTTGACGGGCTCGGTCGGCACTTGGGCCAGCCGCTGGGGGGGCTTCGGAGGCCTGGCTAATCCTTTGACGGGATTTTCCCACGGAAATTTCAAGTGACTCTCGATTTTCCCCCTGGGAGCGTGCCCAGATTCTCCCATTCCTCGTTAATATAGGCGCGGAGTTACTCGAATAGTTGCTTCAATCAAGGGGGTGAAAGATGGAAATTCTCAGCATGGAAGGCACCTATGTGCTGTTGCGCTGGGTGCATGTGCTGGCCGGCATCACATGGATCGGCATGCTCTACTACTTCAACTTTGTTCAGACTCCGTTCTTTGGCACAGAACTCGGGGGCACGGCCAAGAGTGCCATGACTCGGGGCTTGGTGCCCAACGCACTCTGGTGGTTCCGGTGGGGTGCGATGTTCACCTTCCTGTCGGGTTTTATCATTCTGAGCGCCAAATGGGGACATGAGGGTGTGCCGCTCGGAAGCGGGTATATGACCCTGATTCTGACGGGCGCTTTGATGGGGACGCTGATGTTTCTGAACGTCTGGCTCGTCATCTGGCCGGCACAGCAAGTGGTAATTGCCAATGCGGAAACCGTGGCCGCCGGGGGCGAAGCAAATCCGGAGGCGGCAGGACGTGCCGCGCGGGCGGGACTCGCTTCTCGAACCAACACGCTCTTCTCGATCCCGATGCTTTTTTTCATGGTCGGTGCCGCAAATTTTCCGTCTTTGGTGGCCGGCATCGGGTTGGGCCAGGCGAACCTGTTGTTGTATTGGATCGTGTCGCTGATCGTGATTTTTGCGGTGGAAGTCAATTGCTTGGTCGGTACGGGGCAGGGACGACATAAGCCCTTGTCGACGGTTTCAGGGACCATCCACTGGGGACTGCTTTTGACGGTTCTCCTCTACATCCTGATGGACATCTTTCTTTAGGCCGATCCCTGAGAGTAAGAGTCGGCTGGACACTTTTTGAGCCGAACTCAAATCCATAAAAAGGGGGCGGATCGCAACACGCGATCCGCCCCTTTTTGATTAGGGTCTCCGGTCGGTCCGGTGCCGGTCAGGGCTTTTGGGGCACGGAATCCAGGTAGGCAGCGAGGGCGGGAATCTGATCGGCGAGGTGGGGAAAGCGGGGCATTGCTCCGCTTCCGGGTCTCTTCGGCTTGTAACCCGGCGGGTAGGTGCCGTGGAGGACTTTGGCCTCCAGGAGGGCCTCTGAGGATCCAGCGATGGCGGGGCCCACGCTGCCGTCAAGGGCGGGGTTGGCATTGTGACAGGCAATGCAGACATTCAGATAAATGGCTTTGCCTCGGTCAGCGGGCGAGGGGGGCGTGTCCCCGCTCTGGGCTTCACAGCTAAGCAGAAGAGGCGACACCAGCAAGGCAGCCCACAAGGGGCGAAGGCGTTGAATGTGTTCCATGTCGGCGAGAGAGTAGCGTTGCCCGTCAAGGGTGTCCGAAGCCTGAGGCCACGGGGCAGACCGAGGGGGGTGCCTCTCGGGCTCAGATGAGAGGCTTCAAGTGAAGCCCATCAAGACCCGAAGGGTGTACGCTCTTCGACTCAAGGGACGTATCGTCGTGGGGGCTTGGGCGACGCAATTTTTCGAGCCAGGCGAATGGATCGTGGGGGCTCAACGTTTCCTCCTCGTGTTCAGCTCGCGAGGAGCAGAGGCATCTGGAAGGAGAGCAGTATGGCGGGGGCAAAAGTCAGCCAGGTCATTCAGGCCAGTGCGGAAGCGGTTTGGGATCTTCTTGGAGATTTCGGCGGCGTCATGAGGTTCTCGGAAGGGATGGAGTCGTGCAGCGTCGAAGGAGAAGGCGTGGGGGCGATTCGAACCCTGCGGATGCCTGGCGGTATCGAGCTCGATGAGCGCCTTGAGGTACTCGATGATTCAGCCAGGGTCCTCTCCTATTCGATCACCCGCGGACCGCTTCCCATGCAGGCCTACTACGCGACGATTTCCGTTCATCCCCAGAGCGAAAGCGTGTGCCGTGTCGACTGGGAATCTACCTATGAACCGACTGGGGTGAGCGAAGAGCAAGCCCGGGAGATCGCAGAGGGAATTTATAATGGATCCCTGGCTGCTGTTAAAAAGACGCTCGGTGTCTGATCCGAGCGAGAGCCTCTAGGGCCCATAGGCCATTTCGGGTAGCCAGGTGACCAGATCGGGCCAGACGAAAATCAAGGCAACCCCGGCTGCTTGGAGACCGATGAAGGGCACGACGCCCCGGTAGATGGTGGGAACGTCGATGGAGCTCGGGGCGACGCCTTTCAAGTAGAACAGAGCAAAGCCTACGGGGGGAGTGAGGAAGGAGGTCTGGAGGCACACCGCAAAGAGCACGGTGAACCAGACCAGGTCGAAGCCGAGATGGCTGACCACAGGTGCGACGAGCGGGAGCACGATCAGGGCGATTTCAATCCAGTCCAATACAAAGCCCAGCATAAAAGTGACGAAAAGAATCGAAATCACGGTGCCGGTTGGGCCGAAGGGAAGGCCGAGCAGGGCGTTCGAGATGAGGGTGTCTCCGCCCAGTCCTCGGAGCACCAGGGAGAAGGCGGTGGCGCCGACAAAAATCCCGAAGATGTAGCCTGTGGTTCGAGTGGTTTCTCTTAAAACATCTTGAAGAACAGTCCACGGAAGCCTGCCTTTGGCTCCAGCCAAAGCTGCAGCGCCGAGTGCGCCCACGCCGGACGCTTCTGTCGGAGTCGCTACTCCGAAGAAAATGCTTCCGAGAACGGCGAGGATCAGGCCCGCCGCCGGAAGCGTCGCGCGGAGAACTTCGAATACGGCCGCCTTGTCCAGAGGGAGTCTCTCGGCGGGTACCGGGGCCGCGTGGGGCTGCAGCTGAGCATAGATAAGGATGTAGAGGGTGTAGAGCACCCCGAGCAGAATTCCCGGAAAAAGAGCACCGAGGAAAAGATCGCCGACCGACATGGCGAGGCGATCAGCCATCAAGACGAGCATGATGCTCGGTGGAATCAAAATGCCAAGCGTACCGACTGCGCAGACTGTTCCTGCGGCAAATTCGGGTCTATATCCCTCACGCAGCATGACGGGCAAACCCAGCAGTGACAACAGTACGACTGAGGCCCCGATGATTCCCGTCGTCGCTGCCAGGAGGAGCCCGATGAGGGTGACGGTCACCGCCAGCCCCCCAGGAACTCGTCCGAAAAGGCGGGCGACGCTTCGCATCAGATCGCTTGCGATCCCAGAACGGTCCAGGAACAGGCCCATGAGGATAAACATCGGCAAAGCCACGAGCACCCAGTTGTGCATGATGTCCCAGATTCGGTCAACAGCGAGGGAGCTGTAAGCCCAGTCCACTCCGGTGTAGAAGCCAATGTCATGCTCCAGCACGATGGCCAAGGCGGTGAACAGAACCGCAAGCCCACCCAGCACCCATGCCACAGGAAATCCGGTAAAAATCAGCGCGATGAAGAGAAAGAACATCGCAATCGCCAACCATTCGCGAATTTCCACGGTGTCAGAATTTCCCGTTGCTCAATCGGGAACCGCTTTGAGATTCTCCGAATAGTTCTTGACCTACCCGAATGAGCCGACCGACTGCCGCCCACCCCACTAGCAACATCGCGAGGGGCAAGGTGGCTTTGATGATCCAGCGCCCGGGAAGCCCTCCGGCAGAGGAGGACACTTCGCTGGCCTTCCATGCGTCAAGTGCGAAGGGGATGGAGAAGGTCAAGACCAGCAAGCAGAAAGGAAGGAGCAGGAGGAGTAGGCCATAGAGTTCGACCCAAGCCCTGAGTCGCGGCGACATCCGTTCACGCAGAAAGTCGACCCGGACATGTCGATCATCGACCACCGCCAAGGAAAGGCCTCCCAGGAAGCCTACTGCATACAGGTGCCATTGAATTTCTTCGAGCTCGACATGGCCCTCGGAGAGGGCATATCGAAGAATTACGTTGAGCACGATGACGGCCATCAAGATCAACCAGACCCAAGATAAACCATTCCCAATCATTCGGACCCAAGATTCAATGCGGGCTGCAGAGGAGGGCAGCGGAAGATCGCCCTTGGCAGAGGGTCGATCTTTCGGTTGCACCTCTGTGCACTCGCTTTTGTTTTGACTTTGTTGGTCGATCACGGGGCCTGCGACTCCTCGTCTATCGCAATCATTTCGGCAGGGGCTGGATACGCTAGGCGCTGCCAGCGGGAATACGATTCCGAAAAACGACGCTGGCTGGCCAGCACACGGGCGAAGAGAGGGTCTTTTGCTGCTCGTTCATCGAGAAGAGATTGAGTTTCGGACCGGAGGGCATCGAGAACGGATTGAGGAAGATGCCGCGTTTCGACAGCCTTATCCTTAAAAGACTCGATCACGGCTCCCTGCATGGCTTCGGCATGCCCGAGGTTTTTCGCGATGCCCGCTGTGCACGTGACTTCGATGGCCGCTCGGAGCGGGAGGTCTAGAGTACTCCAGGCCTTACTCCCGACAACAAGGTGGAAAGCCGTGAACGGTTGATGCCAACCGGGAAAGTAGTTG
>JAQWNI010000201.1 GCA_029268645.1 Myxococcota bacterium | reverse complement strand
CAACTGTTACTGGTGGATACACCGGGTATGCATGAGTCATCGAAGCGGCTCAACGTGGCTCTCAATGAGGCTGTACAGGAAGCCAGTCAGGACTGCGACGTAGCGGTGCTGGTGGTGGATGCAGTGCGTGGTTGGGAGCCGGCGCATGAGCAGCTCTTCGTCCGCTTGATTGAGCGAGGGATTCCAACCCTTGTTGCGCTCAATAAGATTGATCGCCTCAAAGATGCAAAAGTCCCAAGTTTTCAATGGCCGCACGCAGAGCATCCGCTTGTCTTTGGGCTTTCGGCCCGGACGGGGGCGGGAGTCGAGGTTCTCTTGCAGGAAATTGAAGCGCGGCTGCCCGAATCGCCTCCTTTGTACCCGGAAGATCATCTAACCGACCGTCCGGTTCGCTGGCTGTGTGGAGAATTGGTGCGGGAGGTGGCATTTGAGGTGCTCGAGCAGGAGCTGCCTTATTCAATTGCGGTTGATGTGGTGCAGTACGCTGACCATCCACGCGGCGGCGTGGCGATTCACGCGAATCTGCTTGTGGCGCGGGAGAGCCAGAAGCGGATCGTCGTGGGCGCTGGGGGGCGGACCATTCGGGCCGTGGGCACTCAGGCCCGTCATCGAATCGAACGTTTTCTAGGCGAGCGTGCGCATTTGAATCTGTTTGTGAAGGTCGATCCGCGCTGGCTCGAGAATGCCCGTCGGATTGAGGCACTGGGATACCGCTGAGGGCGTCTCTGGGGCAGGGTCCCGCGGGGTATCGGGAGGGTGTTGCTCGCCCTCGGCAGCCGGGTTAAACAGTTAACGTGAGCTGGCAAACACGAACCGACGGGCCGGACCCGTCCACTCCAACCAAGTCCTCGGCCGATCTTGAGGGCTGGGCGATTGGTCAAGTCTGCGAGGAAACCGGCCTTTCACCGAGAACCGTACGGTATTACGAGGAACTCGGTCTTCTGCCCGGGGTCCGTCGTCGTCGGGGCGGAAGGCGGGTCTACGGGGGCGACGAATGCGAACGCCTTCGATTCATTCAACGTCTGAAAGCGCTTGGGCTGAGCCTTCAAGAGATCAAAGAGCTGAATGACCTGTACGCGCTGGCCGGCTCGACCCGGACGATGTTGAAACGGCTGGATACCTTGCTTGAAAGTCACATCCGGGGTCTGGATTCTCGGATCGACGAGCTGACCGACTTGCGCGACGACATGATGCACTACAGAGCCCGCGTGGCGTCAAGGGTCGAGTCTGGGGAGAGACCGGATGCCTCGAGCAGCGATCAGGCGTCGGAGCCCCTCCAAGGAAAGGAGCGCCAATGAGCACCGCAAATTCCTTTGAAAGTCTCTCTCATTCGGAAACGAAGCCCATACGGGTTGTTACTGCGGCCTCTTTGTTCGACGGACACGATGCCGCCATCAATATCATGCGGAGACTCCTGCAGTCCCAGGGAGCGGAAGTCATCCACCTCGGACACGACCGTTCTGTCCAAGAGATCGTGGACGCTGCGATCGGTGAAGACGCTCATGCCATTGCGGTCTCCTCGTATCAGGGAGGCCATGTCGAATTCTTTACCTACCTTGTCGATCTCCTTCGTGAACGGGGTGCAGGAGACATTCTTGTGTTCGGCGGCGGGGGCGGCACCATTACCGAGGAGGAAATTCAACTTCTTCAAGCAAGGGGCGTCACTCAGATCTTCAGTCCTGAGGATGGTCGAAAACTCGGGCTGGAAGGAATGATCCGTTCGATGCTGGAACGGTGTCGAAATGCAGCGGCTGAACGGGTTGGGGGCCGAGAGTTGAAGTCCCTCGAGACTTCCCAGTGGGAGCTGGGCCCCGAAAACCCAGGGCTGGTCGCCCGATTGATCACAGAGTTGGAAGAGGCTGAGAGCCCGGAGGGCGCCGCCGCCGAGGGACTCCGGATGAGGTTGGCTGAAAGAATCAAGCCCGGGCGCACGCCGGTCATTGGTTTTACAGGAACAGGCGGGGCGGGAAAGTCGAGCGTTGTCGATGAATTGGTTCGCCGTCATCGGATGAATTATCCGGAGGAGCGCATCGCTCTGCTCCTGATCGATCCCACCCGGCGACGATCCGGCGGCGCGCTCTTGGGCGATCGGATTCGAATGAACGCCATCCATGCGGACGGCGTTTTCGTACGCTCGATGGCGACACGCCGAGCTCACTTGGCCCTTTCGCATGCGGTGCGCGATGCCATCCAAGTTTTGAAGGCGGCATGCTTCGACGTCGTTTTCGTCGAAACCGCCGGGATCGGTCAGAGTGATTCTGAGATCGTGGATCTCGCGGATGCTTCGCTCTACATCATGACACCGGAGTTCGGAGCCCCCTCCCAACTCGAAAAGATCGATATGCTTGATTTGGCTGACCTGATCGTCCTCAATAAGAGCGACCGTCATGGCGCCCAGGATGCCTTGAGGGACATCAGAAAGCAGTGGCGACGTAATCATACCCGCTTCGAGGTTTCGGATGAAAACGTCCCGGTCTTCCCGACCGTGGCTCGACGTTGGCGTGATCCGGGGACCGACCGGCTCTACCGCGCGTTGCGAACCAAAATCGAAGGACTTCGAGGCGGCAACGGGGAGGCAGAGTCGGAGACACAGGCTGAGGCGATGAATGAGCAACCGGCGGAAATAATGATTCCGGCCTCTCGCTCCAGATATCTCGCTGAAATTGCTCAATGTCTACGAAGCTACCACCAGGCCAGCGATCAAGATGCACGGCAGGCCTCGTTGGCGGATGGCCTTGCGCGGGCCCTTGGGGCCCTTGGGGCAGATGTCCCGGCGATGGGGAAGAAGGCGGGGCCGCTGGTCGACACCGAACGCGATCCGGGCAACGTGTCGAGGCTGGATGTGATTAATGCCCTGCGGACCCGATACGACGAGGCGTTGGCAGAGATGTCACCGGGGCATCGCGCCGCTTTGGCGGAGTGGCCAGATCGGGCGGAGGCGTACCGATCTCATCGACAGAGCTATCGAGTACGAGGCCGCGACATTTCTGTGGAGAACCATTTTGAAACACTCTCCGGTACTCAGGTCCCTAAGGTTGCCCTTCCGCAGACAGCGGATTGGGGCGAGATTCTTCGGTTTGTCGCCCGTGAAAACCTACCTGGGAGCTTTCCCTTCACGGCAGGGGTCTTCCCGTTTCAAAGAACCAACGAGGATCCGACGCGGATGTTTGCTGGGGAAGGGGGCCCGGCTCGAACGAATCGCCGATTTCACTATCTCGCGGAGGGGCAGCCGGCGGCCCGTCTGTCGACAGCTTTTGACAGCGTGACGCTGTATGGGAGAGACCCGCATCGGCGGCCGGACATCTACGGAAAAGTCGGGAATTCGGGGGTTTCGATCTGCACCCTTGATGATGCGAAGGTTCTGTATTCCGGGTTTGATCTCGTGGATCCGACAACTTCGGTTTCACTGACCATTAATGGGCCGGCGCCAATGCTGCTGGCTTTCTTCTTGAATGCCGCCATTGACCAGCAGGTCGAGAGACATCTCGTCCAATCAGGCGAACTCGAGGCCGTGAGAGAGAAAGCCTCGCAGGAAGCCGCCGCCCGCGGCGAGACGCTGCCCGAGTATCCCGGCGAGCGACCGCCGAATCATGATGGTCTGGGGCTCGGCTTGCTCGGTATCCCGGGCGATCGCGCAGTGGTGCCGGAAGTCTACGAGCGGATTCGATCGGATGTATTGGGTCGGGTGCGGGGAACAGTTCAAGCTGACATTCTCAAGGAGGATCAGGCGCAGAATACCTGCATTTTCTCAACTGACTTTGCTCTCAAGATGCAAGGGGATATGCAGGAATATTTCATTGAGCATGCTGTTCGGAATTTTTACTCCGTATCGATTTCCGGATATCACATGGCAGAGGCCGGGGCGAATCCGATCACGCAGCTCGCCTTTACCCTCGCCAATGGGCTGACTTTTTGCGAATACTACCTTGCAAGAGGGATGTCGATTGACGATTTTGCTCCGAACTTCTCGTTCTTTTTCAGCAATGGTCTCGACGCAGAATATGATGTGATCGGTCGGGTGGCCCGACGAATATGGGCTGTTGCGATGCGGGAGTACTATCAAGCCTCGGAGCGCAGCCAGAAACTCAAATATCACATTCAGACATCAGGCCGTTCGCTGCATGCACAAGAAATGGCCTTTAACGATATCCGTACCACGCTCCAAGCTCTGACGGCCATCCAAGACAGTTGCAATAGCTTACACACAAACGCTTACGATGAGGCCGTGACAACTCCGACGGAAGAATCAGTGCGCCGCGCTATGGCAATTCAGCTGATCATTAATCGAGAGCTAGGGACTGCCCGCAATGAGAATTCCATCCAGGGCGGGTTCTACATCGATGCGCTGACCGACTTGGTGGAGGAGGCCGTGTTGCAAGAATTTGAACGTCTTTCCGACCGAGGTGGCGTGCTCGGCGCCATGGAAACCCTGTATCAAAGAGGAAAGATCCAAGATGAAAGCCTTGAGTACGAGACTCGGAAGCACACCGGGGATTTGCCGGTCGTGGGGGTCAATACCTTCGTGTCCGATCACGAAAGCGAAGAGTCCGGCGGGGTGACGGATCTAATGCGGTCGACGGATGACGAGAAGGAGGAGCGGGTCGAATCCCTGCGGCGTTTTCAATCGCGTTGGCAAAATGAGTCGGAGGCCGCGCTGGATCGTTTGGTTCGGTCAGCGGCAGCCGGCGAGAACGTATTCGATGAGCTGATGGAAACCGTAAAAACCGCGAGCTTGGGGCAAATGAGCGAGGCTCTTTTTTCGGTGGGTGGGCGTTATCGAAGGAGTATGTAGTCCATGATGCGAACCGGCAGAGGGCAGCAGACGGGCTAGACTCAGCGCCCGCCAGAGCCTCGGGAGCAGGAAGTCAGAGGTTTTTGGCTGGGCGCAGACAGCGAGGAGTGGAAGATGGCCGGCAAGGATCAGGCGAAAGACCCCCTGGAGCATTGGCGCGAGATCGCCCGCAAGGAGCTGCGGGGTGCGTCCCTTGAGGATCTGCGATGGACGAGCCCAGAAGGGATTGAGATCAAGCCCCTCTATACAGCGGCGGATATAGAGGGCCTGGAGGACATCCATACGCTGCCGGGGATCAGTCCTTTCCTGCGGGGTCCGCGGGCCACCATGTATGCGAACCGACCTTGGACGATTCGTCAGTACGCGGGCTTCTCAACCGCCGAGGAGTCGAATGCCTTCTATCGAGCCAATTTGGCCGCAGGTCAACAGGGGCTCTCCGTGGCCTTCGATCTTGCAACGCACCGGGGCTACGACTCGGATCACGAGCGCGTCACTGGCGATGTGGGCAAGGCGGGGGTTGCGATCGATTCCGTCGAGGATATGAAAATTCTCTTCGATCAAATTCCGCTGGACCAGGTCACCGTTTCGATGACGATGAATGGCGCGGTCTTGCCGGTTCTTGCTTGCTTCATCGTAGCGGGCGAAGAGCAGGGCGTCGCTCGGGAGAAGCTGGCGGGTACGATCCAGAACGACATTTTGAAAGAGTTTATGGTCCGCAACACCTATATCTATCCGCCCGAGCCGAGCATGCGGATTGTTGCTGACATCATCGAGTTTTCCGCTCAGCAAATGCCCAAGTTTAACTCGATCTCGATCAGCGGTTATCACATGCAGGAAGCGGGTGCGAGCACCGTTTTGGAATTGGCTTTTACCCTGGCCGACGGCGTGGAGTACGTACGTGCCGCACTTTCTAAGGGCCTGGATGTGGATGCCTTTGCTGGTCGGCTGTCTTTTTTTTGGGCGATCGGAATGAACTTTTACCTCGAGATCGCAAAAATGCGGGCGGCTCGGGTTCTGTGGGCGGAGTTGATGCAGCAGTTCGCGCCGCAAAACCCTCGCTCGTCAATGCTGAGAACGCATTGTCAGACATCAGGGGCGAGCCTCACCGAGCAGGACCCGATGAATAACGTGGTGCGTACGACCGTCGAGGCAATGGCCGCCGTCTTTGGAGGAACTCAATCCCTGCACACGAATGGATACGATGAAGCCGTAAGCCTTCCGACCGACGCCGCGGCGCGAACCGCTCGTAATACGCAGCTCATCCTCCAAGAGGAGAGTGGAATCCCAGCGGTGGTGGATCCCTGGGGTGGGTCCTATTTTATGGAATCGCTCACCCACCGCATTGCCGAAGAAGCCCGGAAAATCCTCGTAGAGGTCGAGGCGCTCGGGGGGATGACCAAGGCGATCGTGAATGGCATGCCGAAGTTGCGGATAGAAGAGAGCGCAACTCGTCGGCAAGCGCGGATCGATGGCGGTCAGGACGTAGTGGTGGGCGTCAATAAATATCGCCTGGATGAAGAACCGGTGATCGACGTACGTGATATCGACAACACGGCGGTTCGGGAGTCGCAGGTTCGGAGGTTGGAACAGATTCGGGAAACGCGTGATCAAGCGGCGGTTGATCGGTCTCTCAAGCAGTTGCGCGAGTTGGCTGAGAGCGGGGAGGGCAATCTCCTGGATGCTGCCGTGGAGGCCGCCCGCGTACGGGCCAGCGTAGGCGAAATTTCATCGGCCCTCGAGGACGTATACACCCGCTATCGGGCAACGGTCCAATCAGTCTCAGGAGTCTATGGCGCTGTGGAACAGGGTGACCCCGACTACGAACGCGTGTGCGAGGATGTGCGGTCCTTTGGCGAGGAGGAGGGGCGTCGGCCCCGGATGCTTGTGGTGAAACTCGGCCAAGATGGGCATGACCGGGGGATGAAAATCATTGCCACGGCTTTTGCGGACATCGGTTTTGACGTCGATGTGGGCCCACTCTTTCAGACACCGGAGGAGGCTGCTCAACAAGCCGTCGACAATGATGTTCACGTTGTCGGTGTCTCGAGCCAAGCGGCCGGACACAAAACATTGGTTCCGCTTCTGATCGAAGCCCTGGCTGGACTCGGTGCGGCGAATATTTCGGTGGTGGTTGGAGGCGTCATTCCTCCGCAGGACTACGCATTTCTAAAGGAGCAGGGTGTGGCGTGTGTTGTTGGGCCCGGGACACCGGTGCCCGAGGCGGCCTCCCAGGTGATTGCAGCATTGAGGAATCGTCCGCGGTGATCCGAGGGCGGCGGGACCCTAGGTTCCGCCTCGGAGAATTCGATTGATGCAGGCGTGGGCCGACCCGGAAGCTTTTGCAGCGGCGATCGTATCAGGGGACAGACGCGCGCTCGCGCGAGCCATCACCCTAATCGAGAGCGGTCGCTCGGACCAGCAAGAGCAGGGCCAGGCGGTTCTCGATTGCTTGGTCTCGGAGACCGGGGGCGCACTGCGGGTAGGGATCACCGGGCCTCCGGGAGTGGGCAAAAGCACTTTCATTGAATCGCTTGGCCAACACGTCTTGGAAGCGCGCGCTCGCCTCGCCGTCTTGGCGGTGGACCCCTCTAGCCCCGTCACCGGGGGCAGTATTCTTGGGGACAAAACCCGAATGGAGCGGCTAGCGACCTCGCCGGAAGCCTTCGTGCGGCCATCCCCATCCGGGGGCTCACTCGGTGGGGTTGCGGGACGCACTCGGGAGGCCATGTTGCTGTGCGAAGCCGCCGGCTACGACGTGATCCTGATCGAAACCGTTGGGATCGGCCAGAGCGAAGTGGCGGTGCATTCGATGGTCGATTTCTTCCTGGTGCTGCTGCTGCCTTCCGGTGGCGATGAACTGCAGGGGATTAAACGGGGCGTGATGGAGTTGGCCGATGCGGTGGTGGTCAATAAGGCCGATGGAGATACGTTGCCCGCGGCTGAGCGGACACGCCAAGACTACGAGAATGCTCTTGGATTGCTCCGGGCGCCCTCCGTCGCGTGGTCCCCGAGAGCGCTGATGGCAAGTGCCTTTACGGGTACAGGCATTCCCGAGGTGTGGGAAACAGTCCAGCGGCAGCGGAACGCCTTGGAGGCGAGCGGAGAATTCAATAAACGGCGGCGCCGACAGGCTCGAGACTGGATGTGGTCGCTCATCGAGCAGGGGCTGAGAGCGGCTCTGCAAGCGGATCCGAGGGTTTCGCGACGAGCCCAGGTGCTCGAACAGGCTGTCCAGAGCCAGGAGAAGACGCCCTCTACGGCTGCACGTGAGCTGCTGACCGAGTTTCTGACAGCGCAGCCCTGAACCGCGGCGAATCGAAGAAGACCTTCATTTCGGTCTTTGTCCAGCCGATGAACCCCCCTGGCGGGATCCTTTAAATTCAGCCAACGGAGCGGGCTGCGATGGTTCAGATCAATATGTCGAGTAAGGAAATCACTCTGAAGGTGGTCTACTACGGCCCTGCACTCTCGGGGAAGACCACGAATCTTCAGCAGCTTCATGCGATGATGGAGCCCGAAGCACGCAGCAAGATGTTGACCCTCGACACGCGAGAAGACCGAACTCTGTATTTCGATTTCCTACCGGTTTCCTTCGCGACGGTGGGGGGGTTCACTGTCAAGATGAAACTGTTCACCGTCCCTGGACAAGTCATGCATAAGTCAACGCGCAAGGTTGTCTTGGCCGGTGCCGACGCCGTGGCGTTTGTGGCGGATTCTCAGCGAGCCTCGGCGAGTGCGAACGCGTACTCCTGGCGAGACATGGAAGCGAACCTTCGGGCGAATGGGATCGACTTCGAGGCTCTTCCTAAAGTGGTTCAGTTCAACAAGAGAGACTTCCCTGAGGTCAAGCCACTGTCGGAGATTAGGGATCAGTGGGGTGAGGTCCCGACATTTCCGGCCATCGCGGTTCGAGGAGAAGGCGTTCTTGAGACTTTCCGGGAACTGATGAGCGTGCTGTATCGCAGCCTTGATGACCGGCACGCCTTTTCTTCGCAGTTTGATGTCGGAGAAGCCGAGTTTTTGAAGGGTGTGTTGACGCATTTCGCTCACGCGCAGAGCTGACCATCGGCGTCTAAAGTTGCGGATGCCGCGCCTGCCGAGCACCTGAGCCCGCGGGGCATATAATTGACACCCGTGTCAACGTCTCGTATCGTCAAGCTTTCCCCGGCGGAACCCCCAGTGCGGTCCGCACGGTTGGCGAGAGAGACCGATGCCCAGTCCCCCCCCTGCGGATGCTGAAGACGTTCTACGCGCGTCGCCCGGAGAACCTGGCTCAGCGCTTTCCAGCGTTGATGAGGCCCTCGAAGATATTCGATCAGGGCGCATGGTGGTCTTGGTCGACGATGAAGACCGAGAGAATGAGGGTGACCTGTGTATGGCCGCCGAGGCGGTGACGCCGGAGGCCATCAATTTTATGGCGACCCATGGGCGTGGTTTGATCTGCCTTGCCCTGACGGAGTCTCGGCTTGAACAATTGAACCTCGGCATGATGGTTCCAGATTGGGAAAACGGATCCGGGTTTGGCACCGCCTTTACCGTGTCCATCGAAGCCCGTGAGGGCGTCACCACCGGTATTTCTGCGCACGATCGTGCACGGACCATTCAAGTGGCTGTCGCAGATGACGCACAGCCCCATGACATCGTGCGGCCCGGCCACATCTTCCCGCTTCGGGCTCGGACCGGAGGGGTGCTTCGTCGAGTCGGCCAAACAGAGGGATCGGTGGATCTGGCCCGATTGGCCGGCATGAAACCCGCGGGGGTGATCTGCGAGATCATGAAAGAAGATGGCAGTATGGCCCGCCTGAACGATTTGGTGG
>JAQWNI010000200.1 GCA_029268645.1 Myxococcota bacterium | reverse complement strand
GGACCGAATCGGCTTGGCGATGATCGAGTCCGCTGAGCGGGAAGGGCTCATCCGCCCGGGCCATTCCACGATTATCGAGCCCACCAGTGGCAACACGGGAATTGCCTTGGCGTTTGTGGCCGCGGTGAAGGGGTATCGCTGCGTCATCGTGATGCCTGACACGATGAGCCCGGAGCGCCGGGTGACCATGCGCGCATTGGGCGCAAAACTCGTGTTGACCGACGGTAGCCAGGGGATGAGAGCTGCGATCGAGCATGCATCGGAGCTTTGCGATCAGATCCCCGGTGGCTTCATGCCTCAGCAGTTCAAGAATCCGGCGAATCCGGAAATGCATTTCCGAACAACCGGGCCCGAGATTTGGGAGGCGACGGATGGAGCGGTTGATGCTTTGGTCGCCGGCGTAGGGACCGGAGGGACGATCACAGGTGTGGCTCGCTACATCAAAACACGAAAGCCCTCCTTCCAGGGGGTGGCCGTTGAGCCCGCGGATAGCCCAGTTCTGTCCGGTGGTGCGCCAGGACCCCATAAAATCCAAGGGATCGGAGCAGGTTTCGTTCCGGAGGTGATGGATCCAGATATGGTCGACCACGTGGTGACCATTTCTAATGAGGAAGCGGTGGAAACATCACTGCGACTCGCGCGAGAGGAGGGCATCCTGTGCGGGATCTCCTCGGGTGCCAACGTGGCGGCGGCGTTGAAATACGCGGCGACCGAGGGCAATGAAGGAAAGCTGATTGTGGTGATCATCTGTGACTTCGGCGAGCGCTATGTGCAAACGGTGCTTTTTGACCCGTTGCGATATGACGGAAGCGACTCGCTGTGAGGTCAGTGTTGAGGTGAGCGATATATCGAAAGAGCCCTCGCTGGTTCGATCCCTCGGTGATTGCATTCCGCGGATCGACCCCTCGGTTTGGATTGCTCCCAATGCGGTGGTGGTCGGGGACGTCGAATTGGGTCCTGATGTCAGTATTTGGTACGGCTGTGTTCTGCGGGGAGATGTCAATTTTATTCGAGTCGGGGCTCGCTCGAACATTCAAGACCTGTCCATGGTCCATGTGACGACGGACCGATTTCCTACGGTGATTGAGGAGGACGTCACCGTTGGGCATCGAGCGGTTGTTCATGGCTGCCGAGTAGGTGCCGGAGCACTCATTGGAATTGGGTCCCTTATCCTCGACGGCGCCGTTGTGGAGCCGGGAGCTTGGGTTGGCGCAGGAGCGGTGGTCACGCCGGGGACTGTGATTCCCAGTGGTACGCTTGCGCTCGGGACGCCCGCCCGACCGGTCAGAGACTTGACGGAGGACGAGCGTGCTGGACAGTTGAAGCGAACCCAGGCCTACGTCAGGACGGCGGCCCGCCATGCTGTTTCGGGTCCTTTTCGATCTGAACGGAACCGGGAGTGAAGGCTGTGGGGGAGGTTATACGGCCCCACAAGGAGAGCTGATCCGAGATGGCGGAAACAGGAACGCGGGAGGGAAGGAAGGCTCGTTCGAGGAGGCAAATCCTCGAAGCAGCCCGAGCCGTTTTCTTTCGGGATGGCTTTATGGCAGCCAACCTTGACGAGGTGGCAGAGAAATCTGGAGTCGCCAAAGGTACGCTCTACCGGTACTTCGAAAACAAAGCCGATCTCTATGTTGCGGTTCTGGCCGATGATGGTGACAAATTTACTGAACGCCTGAGGGAATCGACTTCGGGGAAATCCCGTGCGGTGGATCAACTCCTCCTGCTCGGCGTCTTTTACTATCACCATTGGACCGATTACCCCGAGTATTTCCAGATATTCTGGGCGGTGGACAACCAGGCGGTGATCGGCGAACTCCCATCGGGGGTGGTCGCTGAGATTTCAAGACTCTGGGAGCAGAACCTTCGAATTCTCAATGGGTTGTTGGAACGGGCGGTCGAGGAAGGGGATCTCAGGGATTGCGACTGCTGGGAGGTGGCCAATATTCTTTGGATCACAGCCAATGCGCTGATTCAGTCCGAGGCAGCTCGAGAGCGTCGAGAACTCCGCAGAATTCCTCTTGAGACCCTCTACCATAATGCCATTCGTTACATTCTTCAGGGTCTGGCGACCTCCCAGGCGGGCGCCATCGGCGGGGGGGGCGCTTGACAGTGGATCATGGATACGAAACCTTGACGCCCGGTCTGGACCGGGGGCTGGGCTCCTTTGTAATCGAGTGGTCCAAGGGGTCAAGGTAAAGGACCGGTCTTCGCCACACGGGGCACGCCGATGCACCATAAATGCTGGAGGGAAGGGTCGCGTGAGTGAATCAATGAAGGATCGGATCCGGGAACTAGTGTGTGAGCAGCTCGGGGTTGATGGGGCCGAATTAAACTCGGACAGCGATATCGTCGAGGACCTCGGAGCGGATTCCCTAGACGTGGTGGAACTCGTGATGGCGATCGAGGAGAATTTTGACCTTGAGGTGCCCGATGAAGACGCCGAAGGCATGCGGACCATTGGAGACGTCGAACGCTACGTGACCACTCGACTCTCCCCCAGCTGATTCAAATCTCCGTTAGCCGGTCCGCATTCCGGGCAAAATTGAGTAGTAGGCGCCGAGCGATGTTGCTCCCAGTGACAGCAGCACCGACAGCAGCACGTTGAGCCCTTCTTGCATGACGCGACGGGCGGCTTCTTCCTGATCGGGTCCAGGGGGCATTGTTTCAGCCAGGTGGATCAGCTCCGGCAGAACCTGAAGAAACGAGAAGAAAAGAAAAAACGCGACGAGATAAATGATCCCGATCGTAAAGCGCGGTCGAAACGGGGGCGGGGTTCGACCAGGCGGAGCGGACCTTCCGGGCGTCGGCATGGGGAAAACCTACGGAGTCGAGGGAACCGGGTCAATGTCTTTCCCACGAGGGTGGGTGAGGCGGTACCATGGGTGAAGTGAGTCCGAAAAAAAACGACGCCCCGATCCGCCGTCTGGCCATCATCGATGGAGCCAACTCGATCTATCGGGCCTTCTTTGCCATCCCGAATTTGCGAGCACCCGACGGAACGCCGACCAACGCAGTTTACGGATTTGCCACGATGCTGGGCAAAGTGCTTCGGGAGGAGTCTCCTGATGCACTCGTGGTGGCATTTGATCCGCGCGGCGGGAGTTTTCGCCGCAGGATTTATCCAGAGTACAAAGCAAATCGGGACGCCCAACCTGAAGACCTTTCCGCGCAAATCCCTTTGGTCCGCGAGCTGATCGAAGCGTGGTCCATTCCTCTGATCGAGGTCGAAGACTTCGAGGCAGACGACGTGATTGCGAGCCTTGTCGGTGCCGTAGGTCCAGAGTGTGAAGTCCGCATCATTTCCACTGATAAAGATTTGATGCAGCTGGTGAATGACCGTGTTCAATTGGTTGATTCTGTCAAGGATAAACGATACGGCCCCGCGGAGGTGCAGGACCGATTTGGCGTGCCTCCGGAGCAACTCCTCGATGTACGCGCGCTGGTCGGGGACCCGAGTGACAATATTCCTGGCGTGAAGGGCATCGGCGAAAAAGGGGCTGCCAAGCTCATTACAGAATTCGGCACACTCGAAGAGCTGCTATCCCGTGCAGACGAAGTGAAAGCCAAACGGGCGCGTGAGGGACTTCAAGGCCAGAGGGAGTCGGCAGAACTTTCGAAGGAATTGGCAACCTTGAGGGCGGACGTGACCCTGCCGGTGGAGCTATCGAAACTCGTTCTTCAAAGCCCCGACGTCGATCGGTTGCGTAGCTTGTACGAGCGTCTTGGCTTTACGCGGCTGCTGACTTCTTTGGAGGGGCTGGCCCCGACGAAGACTGCCCATCAGGGCGACCCCTCAGAGCCTCAGGCCAGGGTTGAAGTCCGCCGAATCAATGACCGTGCCGGTCTAGAATCGGCCTTTGAATCCCTCGGCGGCGACGGCCCATTGATTCTGCACTGGCTGGTCGGCCAGGGAAGTGCGGTTGATGCTAAACCGGTCGGGCTGGGGTTGGCCCTCGAAGCGACGACAGCGTTTTATGTACCCCTTTTGGGAGATGGACTTGTCGCGCGAGAAGGAGTAAGTCAGTCCGACCTCGTTGAGGTTATGAGCCAACTATGGTCTGGGCCGGGATTGATGCGATCCTGGGCAGCGATCGATACCAAGCGTGTTCAGTCGGCTTTTGCGGGGATCGGGCTCGATTTGCCCGCACCGGTCGATGATTTCACAATCGCAAGTTTGCTGCTCGATCCGGCAGGCCACAATGGTCTTGAGGCTACGGCAATGTCGGAGCGGGGGCATCGGCTTGTCAGCTGGGAGGAATTGGCCGGTCGAGGCGCGAAGGCAACGCCTGCGGAGTCGCTGGAGGTTGAAGAGGCGGCAAATTGGGTAGGCCAGCACGTGGCCTCCTATGGAGACCTTCGTGAAGGCATGCGTTCGCGACTTGAAGCGAACGGGTTGTTAAAGCTCTACGACGAAGTAGAAGTTCCCCTGGCAAGGGTCCTCTCGCAGGTCGAACGCCAGGGTGTCCGCGTGGACGAGGGCCGTCTCGGTGACCTGTCCAAGGAGTACCGGGGACGGCTCGACGAGATCGAGCGAGGAATTTACCAGCAGGCGGGAGAGGAATTCCTCATCAGCTCTCCGAAGCAACTTCAACGGATCCTTTTTGAAAAGTTGAATCTGCCGGTCATCAAAAAAACAAAGACCGGTTACTCGACGGCAGAAGACGTGCTTGAGCAATTGCAGGTTCAGCATGAACTGCCCGGAATGGTGCTTGCCTATCGGAAATTGGCGAAACTGATGAGCACCTATGTCGAGGCTCTTCCGAAGCTCGTATCCAAACGCACTGGACGGATTCACCCCCAATTTAATCAATTGGGTGCCGCCACCGGGCGGATGTCGGCTTCTCATCCAAATGTCCAGAATATTCCGATCCGAGGTGAAGAAGGCGCGCGGATTCGCGAAGCATTCGTACCAGCGGATGGCCACGTTTTGCTCTCGTCCGACTATTCCCAGGTTGAACTGCGAATCTTGGCTCACTACTCGGGGGATTCCTCCCTCATCGATGCATTTCGCCAGGGAGACGACGTTCACCGGCGTACTGCGGCCGAGGTAGCCGGAATTGAGTTGGAGGAGGTGACGCCGGATCAGCGCGCGCGAGCCAAGGCGGTGAACTTTGGAATTATCTATGGATCCTCTGCGTTTGGCTTGGCGAATCAACTGGGGATTGCCGCGGGGGAAGCGCAAGAGACGATCGACGCTTACTTCACGCGCTATCCGGGTGTTCGACGATTTATTGACGAAACGATTGCCCAAGCCAAGGAAGCCGGATTTGTGTCGACATTACTCGGCCGGCGGCGATCTCTCCCCGAACTGAGCAGTCGCAATCGTGGGCTGCGTCAAGCCGCCGAGCGTATGGCGGTCAATACAGTCATCCAGGGTACGGCTGCCGATCTGATCAAGCGGGCGATGGTGGAAGTCGAAGAGAAGTTGGTCGAGGCCCAAATCGAAGCTCGGATGATTCTCCAAGTCCATGACGAGCTGGTTTTCGAGGTGTTGCCTGCTGACGTTCAAGACCTTTCTGCTGTTTTGTCGGCGGCCATGGAGGGGGCCATGAAGCTGAAGGTTCCCTTGGTCACGGATGTTGGGGTAGGAGCGAATTGGCGGGAAGCGCACTGAATCGGAGGTCCGTGTGGACGGATCGTCGCGTGAGAAATGGTGCGCCAGGGCTCTTTCCGCCCGTTTTTCCTGACGGGTGCGTTTCTTCTCGTGGCCATCGTCGCCGGGCTGGAGGCTGAGTCCTTGGCCTCTGTGCTGCCATCGGGATAGGGTTCACGTTCTGGCCGATCGCATACTTGGAACCACTGCCGCCCTGGTACGCAGGCGTCGTTGCAGTCCCCTAAAACAGCCCATGGCTTCAAGGTCTTGAGACCCGAGGGGGCTATGTGGGACTCGAAACCTCGTCTTCTTCCGACAGGTCAATTTCGTGAAAGACTATCTCGTGACGAGGTCCGTGTGTCGTCTGATGCGTGAGTTCCCGATCGAGGAGGGGATCTTTGCGTCGGCTATCAAGATGATCGATGGCGCGTCCGTCGACTTGGGCTTGACGAGCAGCATGTCGCTCGAGGGCTTGACTTCGAAGATCGGGTTCGAGAGCCCGACGAATGCGATGCTCGGATTGCTGGGTGACCACACGATGCGATTTCATAAAGAGTGCGAGGCCAAGCGCACAACCAACCGCGCCGGGCAAAAACGCTTGATAGGGCAGCCAATGCAACGAAGTGCCCACAAAGGTGAGTCCCCCTGTTAGGAGGAGTAAAATTCCGGGTGTTCGAGACTTTGAAGAGGTCAGCATGGTTTCATCTCCGTTGGAACGGCAGCGAGAACTTCAACTCAGGCCTTCGAATCGCGGGTCGTTCGCTTTACAATTTTCCCCTCTACGATGCTTCGGCTGTTGCCGGGGCTAGGTTGAGCCTTCCGCGGCGCTCTTTAGGGGAGACCGAGGAAACAATCGCATTCCGCTCTTCGGGGGGCGCTTCAGCGGCAGAACAACGGCAAATCGTTGGAGGGCGGGCAAAGGGTTCGGGCTCTGGCCCGGGCCTCGGGCCCCAATACGATTGCCCCCGGGGCTATTTGTGCTGCCAGGGGCTAGTATCTGCAGGGTATTCGGCTCGGTCTTGGCCTCGCCACCGTCCATCGCGAGCGCCATATAAAAATCATCCGCCTCTCGAAAAGTCGACCCAAAGCAAGGAATGCGTGTGAAAAACTTATTTTCCATTGAAGGCAAGACGGCACTGATCACCGGCGGCAGTAGCGGGATCGGAGCGATGATCGCGAAGGGCTACGTGGAGAATGGTGCGAAGGTTTACATCGCATCGCGGAAAAAGGATGTGTGTGAACAAGTTGCCGCAGAGCTTTCCAAGCACGGTCATTGCGCGGCGATTGCTGCTGACCTTTCCTCCGAGTCAGGATGCCAGGCTCTTGGCGATGAAATTCTTGAGCGGGAAGGACGGTTAGATGTTCTGGTGAATAACGCGGGTGCGAATTGGGGAGAGGATATTTCCACGTTTCCCGACGCCGCATGGGACCGAGTTTTAAACCTGAACGTCAAAGCGATTTTTCATCTGACGCGACATCTCATTCCTGCGCTCGTGAAGGCAGGCTCCGCAGAAGACCCGGCTCGCGTCATCAATATCGGGTCGATCGATGGACTGAAGGCCCCTTCTTTGGAAACCTACTCTTACTCGGCGAGCAAGGCGGCGGTGCATCACATGACCCGGGTGCTGGCTAAGAAGCTGGCGCCGCAGCACATCACCGTAAACGCTGTCGCCCCCGGTCCGTTTCAGAGCAAGATGATGCGAGCCACGCTGGATCAATTCGGCGACGCGATCGCTAAAACGAACCCCTTGGGCCGCATCGGGCAAGACGAAGACATGGCGGGCATTGCAATTTTTCTGGCCTCGCGTGCGAGCGCCTACATGACGGGCACCGTGATTCCGGTTGATGGCGGAATCACGGCCACTACTTGAGGTCAGCTGTGTCTGAAGAACCCCTAATTGCCGTATTTGTCGATTTCGAAAACCTGGCCCTCGGCGTCCGAGATATCAAGGGTGGTCAGTTTCGCGTGGACATCATCCTAAAGCGGTTGCTTGAAAAAGGAAGGATCGTTTTTAAAAGAGCGTATTGCGATTGGGGGAACTATCGCGATCACGTCCGCGACTTTCATCAACATGGCATCGAGTTAGTCGATATTCCGCGGAGCAAAATGAGTGGCAAAAATAGCGCGGATATTCACATGGTCGTTGATGCGCTGGATATCTGTTATTCGAAAACACATATCGATGTATTTGCGTTGCTGACCGGAGATTCGGATTTCTCTCCGCTGGTCTCCAAGTTGAAAGAAAACAATAAGCGAGTCATTGGCTGTGGGGTCAAGCAGTCGACCTCAAACCTTTTAATCGGCAACTGTGACGAGTTCATCTACTACGATGACCTTGTCCGGCTGCAGGAACAAGGCAGTGGTAAACGAGAGCGGAGTCGTGGCCGAAAGACGGTGCGGAAAGAGGCTGCAGGGGAAGCTTCTGCACGTTCGGCGAAGTCGGACAATGGTGCCTCGGGCAAAAAAGCGACTGTCCCTGCGACTGTCGCTTCGACAGAGGGCGGGGAGGCCGTCCGATTGGATCGCAAACCCGAGGCAATGGATCGTTTGCTGGAAATTCTGGAGTCACTCAATCAGGACTATGACGAGATTTGGGGCTCGATGATCAAACAGACCATCCGTCGGGTGTATCCCGGTTTCAACGAAAATTATTGCGGCTATCGAAATTTTGCCGAGTTGCTCGAACATGCCTCGGACGAGGGCGAAATCGAGATCGACTTTGATGAGCGGCGTGGAAACTATCGGGTCCGACTTCTTGACTGAAACGTCAGGGGGGACGCCCCCCAGTTCTTGAGGGCGGAACCGGCGCCAAGGGCTCCTAAGCCAGAAGCCAGAGTCAGGGTTGACCATAGGGATCCCACGCCGACGGGTGCGAACTCCGAGCCCGTGCTGGCCGATAAGCACTGAGGGTCGTTGGGATAGTCGATCTGGCCATCTCCATCGTTGTCCAAGCCATCGTCGCAAGCAAGATGGACAGCCCGCTCGCTGTCGTCCATCGGAGAACTGCACCCGGGGTCACTTGGACTGTCCGCAAGACCATCGAGATCGTCGTCGAGGCCATTGCTGCAGGCGGCTGTTCCTGTGATGGTCAAAATTTCCGCCCGGTAACTGGATAAATCAGCTGCGATTGAAAGGTTCCCCTGCAGGGCAGTCTTTTCCGGTTGGTTGGGGTAGAAATTCGCCGCGAAGAGAGTACCGGCGAGTTCCCATTGCCCCTGATTTTTCCAGAAAACGGCTCCACCTGAATCACCGAGCGTCACTTGCGACTCATGGTCCGTTTCGTTTGGGGGCCCCGATAGGTCGAATTCCATGCCGAAAGCTTGGGTGTTCAGAACGACGAGAGAATTCCCTGGTTGGACTCGGTTGGTTCCCCAACGAATTCGAAAGGGCATGCCCCAATTCCATCCCACGTGCCCGCTCCACGCCAAGGATTCACCGCGATCCTTTCCGTGTCCAATCAAGACGACCTCGGCCCCCTCAGCAACGCGCTCGGAAGCGAGCGACAAGGCCGGCAGGCCGGGATCTCCGGCAATTTTGAGAAGGGCCAGATCAGGCGGGTCGACGGAGCTGCCGTTCAGGCGGGTATGGGATCCAGGGACGACTGCGTACGAGACCCCTGCGAGAAGCACCGGACCGGTTCCAACGTGCCAAGCCGTCAGCACCCACCCTCCGCCGATGTAAACGCCACTCAAGCCATTAATGACAGCGACGTGTTCGAAGCCGGGGTCATCGGTGGGGGCGGATGTATTGCCAGTTCCATCGCCGGTTCCCAAAAGAACGCCGTCGGCGGGCGCCGTAACACCTAGCCCCAAGAGGAATCCAGCCATGAGGAGGGCGAGAGGGGTTGAGCGTTGGCCATTTTTGGCATGGCCCGCGTGGTCAAGGCGCGGGCCGAGTGCAAAGAGCCGAGGCATGGGATGGTTCTCCCTGCGGTGACGGACCCCCGATTGTCGCGGATTACGAAGTCTATGTCGCGGAAAAAACGCCGATTTATTCGCCGTGAATGATTCGAGCCAGGGAGCAGACGACTTCGGCTTTCTCCTGAACGGCCTGCGCGTCCCACGGGGGTGCGGGTTGTTCTGTGTTGGGAATCAAGTTGGCGCGAAGAAGGATGGCGTGAACTCGGCGAGCGGATTCCTCGAGGTTTGAAGAAGCCGTGGGCCGTGCCCGTGTGAGTTGGCTCACCCAGTCGTTGCGGTCTGATCGATCACTGGCGGCGATGGCTTCGATCAGTTGATCGAGATGCCGAACCCACTCGCCCATCACCGACATGAATGCACTGCCCCTTTCCAGCCGGCGCCTTCCCAAGGACCCGACCTGTTCGGGACCGCTCGGACGCAGAGGTCGACATGGGTCAGAGAATAAACGGCACCGCAACGGTCAGAAGATAGTCCAGATTGGGCACTCGATCGGGTCGACCCTGGGACGGGGCGAGAATCGGATCTGCGAAAGAGATTTTGCTCGAGTTGGTGACTGGGCGAGGCGTCTCGGTTTCGTTCAGCGTCGCAGGCACGACGCCCGCTGCGATACTCGGTCGTGGCCGTGAGAAGGGCCACGGCTGCTCAGGCTGCGTGAACACCTTTGTCGAGGGGCAAGGACACGCCATTGATGGAGCGGGCCGAGGAGGAAGCCAGATAGGCAATCGCTTCGGCGACTTCTTCTGCACTGGTCATTTCTGGCACGAGGCTGAGCCGGCTCATCAAGTCTCGATCCGCCTCTTCGGGCGGTGTGAAGCCAGCAATCAATGGCGTCGGGACGCCACCGGGGCATACGCAGTTGACGCGAAGTCCTTGCTTCACGTATTCGACAGCCATGACACGGGTGAGACTGACGACCGCTGCCTTGGACGCGCAGTAGGCCGCGCAGTAGGCCTGGCCAATCAGGCCCGCGAGTGAAGCCACATTGACGATCGCTGACTCCTGATTTTTCAAGAGCAGCGGCAGCGCGCTGCGACTGGTGAAGAAGGTTCCATTCAGATTGACCGCGAGTACTCGGGTCCATTCTTCGTCGGTGACGCGATCCGTATGTTCAATGTGAAGAACCCCCGCGACGTTGGCGAGGATATGAAGCCCTCCCCAAGCGCGCTCCGTTTCCATCACAGCATTGTCTGCCGACGCCGGATCAGACACGTCACAGTGAATCCCGATAGCTTGCCCATCGGCCTGGCGAATGAATTCGGCTGTGGCCTCGGCTGCGTTGCCGGCAATGTCCGAACAGGCCACACGGGCTCCCTCTTGGGCGAAACGCTGTGCAGTCGCGCGGCCGATTCCGGAGCCGGCTCCGGTGACGAGCACAACACGACCGCTGAATTGACCTTCTGATGTGCTCATCGAACCCATTCTCCTGTTCTGTTTGAAAGAGGGATGCGCCGATGTGCCTGCGGGCCTAGCGAAGGAGCTCAGGATTGCGCGTTGCAACCATTCGCCGCAAGCCTTCTCGCCAGGGAACTTCAGTCCGTCCGACAACGGCGTGCATCTTGGCGGGGTCGAGTTCGACGCCCCGCAGTGTTTCTTCTGTGGGCGCTAGTTGGGCAGATAAGCCGGTGAGCTCGCTCAACCATTCGGTCCATTCCTCGATGCTGGTGGACTCACTGCCGCCCCAATTCAGAGTCTCTGCCGGTACGCCAGCCCGGGCGATCATAAGAGGAATCATTCGAATGTAGTCGTCCTCATGAATCAGGTTGTAACGAGCATTGCCCTCTTTGTGAACGGGAATGGGTGAACCGGCTTTCATCATCATCAGGTGAAACCAGGGCCATCCGCCGTTATCACCATAGGGCACGCTGAATCGCGCAATCACGGTGGGAAGGCCGAGTAGGCGGGCCTGGGTGCGGACGACTGCTTCGGCGGCGATCTTGCACAAGCTATAGGTCGGCATCATCACTCGGTGGTTGTCGCCGAGGGGGGACTGTTCCGTTAGGGGTTGCGGCGCCTTGTCGTCATAGACACCGGCGGTCGAGCAATGTAAAAATGCCTTGGCGTTTCGGCAATGCGACATCAAGAGCCCCACGCCCTCGGCATTCGCGCGCATGTCGTATTCGAAGTCGCCACTTTTGACGACGGCGAAGTGGAGGACGTAGTCGAGGTCGGTGGGTACTGAGTCCAGCTGGCCCTCCGCTAAATCGAGAGCCAATGTTGAGGCTCCCATGGCCTCAATTTCAGCTCGGTCGTCATCCCGAGAAAAACGAGCGAGGCCGATGACGTCATTACTTTGGGCGAGGCACGCCACAACAGGTCGGGCCACCTGGCTGGTCGGGCCCGTGATCAGGATCTTAAGCCCTTCGAGAAGAGGGGGTTCCGAGGGCATGAAGGTCCTCTCTAGGGGATTGAGATGATGAATGGCTTGATGAGGCTGCGGTTTAGCGCCCGTGATGCTTCATCTTGACGAGTTCCTGGCTGGCAAATTTCCCACCGGCTTCGATCCACGCCTTGATGACTGGGTTGGCGTCTTTGACCGGGTTGTAGCAGTCCTCTTCGCATGAGAAGAGGCCATTTCCCGCGTACACGAGACGAGTCCAAGTGGGGAATTGAAAAGGGGGACCGTCTGGCTCCGTTGGATGAGGGAGGCGGTTCTGACACTGAAAGACGATGCCGCCCTGTTCGTCATCGAAGGCCACCCAGTCTTGGGGAAAGGTCATTTCGGGAAAGGGAGCCATCACCTCGGTGATCCAATTGTGGATGGCTTGGCGTCCGTGAAATTCTCCGTAGGCGTGCTCAATGTAGTGAGCGTCTTCGGTGAAGCAGTTGGACCAATCCGTCCAGTCGTTGGTCTCCTGCGCCTTGATGCGAGCTGTGTTGTAACGCGCAAAGGCTTCGACGAGTTCTTCTCTCGGAAATCGGCTCATGGAATCTCCCTCGGGTCGATGTTTTCCCGATTGAGGAGCCTAAGAAAACGCGCGCTGAACCACAACCAAGCCCTCGCAGAGAGAGTGCAAAAGGTCTCTCTCGAATCAGCCAAAGAGCGCTCAGGGCATCAAGCCGGCCCGGGCTTTTCGGCTGGCTCGCTTTTCTGTGATGACCTCAAAGGTTCTTTCGGCGCCGGAAGCGGACGATCCATCCTGCCAGGAGGACCTCGATCCCGATTAAGCCGCAGCGGTCCTGGGGAGGCGGGTCGGGTTCGGCAGGCGCCGGGCTTTCGGTGCTTTCGCTGGACGCGTCGGGCTCGGCCATTTCCAGTGTTTCCAGCGCGCTGGCCACGTCGATCCGAGGGAAGGTGAGCGTATTTCGAGGATCGATCAGCGGCTGGCCGGTGGACTGGAGTGCGAAAAGGATTTCCGAAACGCTCCGGTCGGGATAGGCCTCTCTCAGCGCCGCCCAAGCGCCTGCAACATGGGGCGTCGCGATCGAGGTTCCGCTGGCGAGTGCGAAGCCCCCACCGATTCGAGTGGTTCGAATCCGTTGTCCAGGGGCAAGCACGGCCAGAAAAGAAGCCGAGTTAGAAAAAGAGCTCACCGAGTCGGTCTTGGTCGTGGCCCCCACCGCGATTGCGCTGGAGACGCATGCGGGTTCAGTTAAAAGGTCTGGATGACCGTCATTGCCCGAAGCTACGATGGTTGCAATGTTGTGATTTCTAAGAAGGTCAATGATCGCTTTACGCGCCGCATTGGCTTCGTCGCAGGACTGCTCCGAATCAAAGGCTTGACCGCCGAGGCTGAGATTGACCGCGGCAATATCATAAAAATTTCGTAATCCATAGATGTGTTCCAAGCCCGCGATGATGTCGGACATGAAAGCCGCGGGCTCGCCCTGGTATTCGCTGTACACCATCAGGGAAATGATTCCGGCGTCAGGGGCAACGCCGGATTGGGATCCCTCGGGATCCAGCGCTAGGGCGGCCCCGGCGACGAGAGTGCCGTGATCACAGTTGAAGTTGCAGGGGCCCCCGGCCCCGGGCCCGAGTTGGACGGATTCTCCGTTCGGGCAATGGCCGAGTCTGGAAAAACAGGCTTCGTCGAGCATCCGTCCCGCAAAGGCAGGGTGACTTGAGTCGATGCCTGTATCAAGGATCGCGATGGCTTGGCCGCTGCCATCGAAGCCCGCTTCTTGAGCGATGTCCCCGGAGATCAGAGCAACGCTGGTTGCCAAGCTCGGACGATGGGTGCGGTCTTCTTCGATTCCGAGGACGTCATGGGACTCAATGAGATTCAGAAGCGCTTGGGGACCCACCTGAAGAGCCGCAAAGGGGATATACCGGAAATATTGAGGTTGGGTGTGTCGAGTTTGCGCCAGTCGATGGCCAAGCTGTGCTTGGGGGTTGGGCTGGGACACGATGACTTGAACGTTTCCCTGGTCGACGAGCCGGTCCACGAGGCCCGGTGAAATCCGCAGGCTTCGTTCGGTCTGGGCTCGCGCAATGGCCTGCTCAATGATTTTGCCTGCGCTTCGAAGGGGCACGGTGTCGAGGGAGGCTGAATCGGCCCCAGAAATGGGCCAAGCGGGCTCTGTTGTGGGCTCTGTTGATTGAGGAGCGACTGCCCGCGTCTTATCGAGCTTGACCGAAGAAAGGGGTGGGATGGGTCGCTCCGCTCGAACCGCTCCGAGGTGGTTGTCACGCGAATCTGAGGTGCGGTCGGTCCTGTCCGGAACCGTCGAGAGGGAGAGGGGATCTGCCTCGGGGATTCCGGCGGAAATCGCCGCGAGGGCGGTCAAAAGGGCGACGAGCAAGCTCACTTGACTGCGGTTCGGAACAGGCATGGAAGGCTCCCTCGAAAACAGGCCGCGGGTCTGAATCCCCGCAGACCGTCCTTCATGCCTTATCGGCGGAGAACGCACGGATTTGAGCAAAACCTGGTGAGGAAGACCTCAGGGGGACGAGCTTTCGGATCTTGCTCATGAACTGCAGAGGGTCAGTGCGCCGGGGGCCTCGTGTTCAGCGTTTCGGCTGAACGTGGGGGGCGGCGATCGGATCGGCGAGCCTTCAGGCCGAGTAAGAGCGCGGGGAGCAGCGTGAGGTCGGCCAGCAGGCACAGGATCATGATGCTGCCGGTTAGCCACCCGAGATTACGCGTAATTGTGAACTCGGAGAAACCGAAGACAAAAAATGCCCCTGCGATGAGGACTGTGGTGGCCGTGATCGCGGGCAGGACCTCGGCCAAGGTCCCTGCTAGGGCCTCTGGCGCGGCTTCACCCCGTCGGTGGCGATCGTAGAAAGTTGTGGAAAGGTGGATGGTGTCGTCGACGGCCACCCCCAGGGCGAGGGCACCGATGAGAACCGTGCCTGCATCGAGAGGAATGCCGAGCAACCCCAACCCCCCGAAGATGATCAGCAAGGGCAAAGCATTGGGCGCCAAGGCGAAAAGGGCCAGCCTGGGCCAACGAAAGATGAGAAGCAGCAACCCGGAGATGACGAACAGAGCACCGCCTAGCCCCTGAAGTTGTCCATACGCAATCCGGTCCTCTGCTCGGGCGAATTCGTACATGATGCCCGTGGTTCGGAGGGTGCCTTGGTCCGCCGCATTTTGAGACCACCACAGGTCGGCCGTGTCCGCGAGTTCGGTTAGATGAGCAGAGCCATTGTCGTTCGCGCGGATCAGGATGTTGGCCTGGCTTCGATCGAAGCTGATGAGGTCTTGGATGGGTTCTACGCTTTCGAGCAAGATGATGTATTGCTCGATGAGATTCCTTTGTGTGGGTAGCGGGGCAGACGGATCCGCGACCATTTCAGCGTGAATTTGACCGAGAGGGTCCGCGATACTGATCGTCTTCCCCACTTCCGGCAAAGCTTCGAGGTGGAGGGCTAGGGCCTGAACGGCCGCGATGCGTTCGCCCTCGAGCACACTTTCTCCGACAGGAGCCTCGATGATGATGTTCATGGGGCTGATGCCGGACAGAGATTGTCGAATTGATTCGTAGTGGTCTCGGACCGGGTTGCCCGGAGGAAGCCAGTGCGTCGCATCGGTTTCGACTCGGATCTGAGCCGCGCCAAAGCCCACCGCAACAGAGAACAAAGCCCAGGCGAGAATGATCGGCCCTCGAAATCGAATCACGCCTCGGACGATTTGAGGGGCCAGCGTCTCGCGGAGCCAGGGAAGCCCTCGAGGTGGAGGTGTAGGCAAGGGCCGTAGGGAAAGGCTTGCGGGGATGACGCTTAGTGCGACGGCGGTCACGACCAGCACGCCTAAGGCCCCGAATCCGCCGGTTGATCGAACCGCTTCGATCCGGACGGCCGTGATGGCAATGAAACCGATGACCGTCGTTAGCCCCGACAGGCTGACGGGCAGGGTGACTTTGGAGAGGGCCGCCTCGAGATGCCGCCGGGCCTCGTCTTGATTTCGACTCGCTCTAGCCTGGCTGGCGGCCGACAAGAGGTGCATCGAGTAGGCACATCCGAGTGCCAGGATGATCGAAGGCAGAACCATCGTCGTGATGCTCAGCGGTGCACCGAGGTAGCCCATCGCGCTGATCAGAATGAACGATCCTACAGCGCCCGGAGCGATCCCGATGGCCACTACGCGCACCGTTCGAAACATCCAGGTGAAGAAAAGCGCGATGAGGAGCGCCGTCCAAGGGGCAAAGCTCAGGATTTCTGTTTGGGTTCGTTCGTTCGCTGCAACTCGGAAGACCGGCACGCCGGAAAGCAGGCCGCCCATTGGGTCAGCGAGACGGTGGAGGGTTTGCAGGAGGCGGGCCTGTTCATCCTCCATTCCTCGATTCAGCAGCAGGTTCACCGCGAAGGTGCGTTCATCTTCGGAGACCAGACTTCGAGGTGCGATTCGGTCCCCGCGGAGTCGCTCGGCCACATAGCGCCCCAGGTCGTCGGAGTTCTCCGGAGCCCCTTCGAGAGGCGGATCGAGTTGAAGAATCCCGTCTCCGTCTATCCGGATGACCGGGACCGTGGCGACACTGTCCACGCGACGAATGGCCTCGAGCTCGGAGGCGCGCTCGCCAAATTCCACGACTGCTTTAAGCACTTCGGCGTCATAAGGGCGTTCAGCGGAAAAGGCGACGACGATCATCTCGTCTCCCCCGAATTCATCTTGGCTGGCTTGGTAGGTCTGCCATTCGGGGCCGCTGCGGTCGAGGACGCTGTCCGTCGACGTGTCGATCTCGAGGCGAAGTGCACCGGGTAGGGCGGCGGCACACAGGGCAAGCCAGAGTGCGAGAGTCAGCCGGGGCCTCCGCACGGCAAATCGCATCCATGCATCCGGCAACCTCGCTCGGAGTCCGCCGGTTTCGGCCACTCCCCGCCCCCCTTTTTAAAGACCGTCGGTTGATCAGGCTCGCGGTCGGATTCCCGCTGATTAGCCGAGGCGAGCGAGCGTTGCACGGCCTTCTGTGTCGTTCAGGCCGTCCGTTTTTGCATTTGTCTTCGTGGACTTCACTGAATACACGTAGGGACTATACCCCGAGATTTCGTAAACATTTGATTATATTGATGAATTCAGTTTTAGGTTGCGCCGAGGGCCTCGAACTGTTGAACTTCCGGAGACCGCCGCTCCCCCCGCGGCACCGTTCTCGCGCAATTGGTTGCGCGGGGGGGAGCCGAACCGTTGCCGAGCTATTCGCAACCGATCGGGGAGCAGTCGCTCCGCGATCTGCATCCGAAATCCGTGGAGGACGCGTCCTCGATTGGGGGCCTGTTAGCCCAAGCGCGTGATGAGCAAAGCCTCTTCTACCGAGGGCTGAATGCTCTTGTGGATCTTGAGGTGGCTCGACTGGTCGACTTGTCGGCGAATCAGCTGGTGCTTGAGACCGAGAACTTCGATCGTCGCGCCCTCGATGGTCAGATTTTTTTGAATTTCTCGACGGGCGGGCGCCCATATTTTTTCGAGAGTCGCCGGATCCAACGTTTCGACGGTCATCAGCTTGTTCTCTCGTGGCCTCGAATCATCTTTCACCGTGAGCGCCGCGACCGCGCCCGCCGTGCGCCGAGACGCGCTGCGGGTGAAGCCAGCCGCGTCTCTTTGTCGGGTTTGGCGGGGGGGCCCCATGAAGCTGAGATTCGAGACCGCTCGCCCTCGGGC
>JAQWNI010000199.1 GCA_029268645.1 Myxococcota bacterium | reverse complement strand
AGCACGAAACCCATTAGGCTGAAGACAAAACCAGCTCTCAAGGGCGTCAATAGACTTCCGAGCTGCCCGACTGAAAGAAGACTGAGACCAACGACTAAGAGAACGAGGCCCCACCAGCTTCCTGAAATAGGGGCTTTCTTGAGGTCGTATTTTCTTTCGTATGCGAAATAGAGGGCGAGGGGGACGATCAGGAATCCGTGGGAGTAATCCGGGTCGATGCTCCAGTGGTGAACCATGGCGTCCAAGATTGGCCAATAGATGAGTCCGAGAAGACCAGCGAGGCCAAGCGTGAGCCAGGCCAATGATCGCGATGGTTCAGGAGGGAGTTCGGGCTTCGGCGAGAGGGCTTGGTCGGTCATCGGGCGATCCGGGTTTGAACGGCGAGGACGTCCAGGATTCGATCTGCGGCTTGGCCATCCCACAAAGGCGGTGCCTTGCCTTGCTTGCCGCCGTGGGTGATCACGTCCCGAAAGCATTCTTTGATCGCTTCCGGATCGCTTCCCGCCATTGTATTGGTTCCTTCGCTCACAGTCACCGGCCTCTCGGTGTTCTCTCTGAGTGTGAGGCACGGGACACCGAGCACTGTAGTTTCTTCCTGGATGCCTCCCGAATCCGTCAGGACGATTCGTGAGTCCGCCATCAGTCGCAAGAACTCAAGGTAGCCGAGCGGTGGGCTCAGCCGGAGTTTTGGAGAGGTCCCTCCGAGCTGGGTCTCGATGGCGGCCTGGGTTCGCGGATGAACCGGGAAGACGATGGGGACTGCTTGATGAAGTTCTTCCAGGGCAGAGAAGAGCGCCTGAAGTCGAGCGGGATCATCAACATTAGAAGGGCGGTGAAGGGTCAGTACAGCGTAGGCGCGGGGCTCCACGCCGAGGGTTTCGAGGACGCCTTCGAGTGATCGTGCTCGCTGGAGGTGATTCAATAGGGTGTCGATCATCACGTTTCCGACGAAATGGATTTTGGAATCCGGGACGCCCTCGTTGAGAAGGTTTGTGCGTCCTGCCTCCTCGGTGACAAAGAGCCAGGTGGATACAGAGTCGGTCATGATCCGGTTGATTTCCTCGGGCATCTGCCGGTCTCCGGATCGCAGGCCGGCCTCCACATGGGCAACGGGGACGTTCAGCTTGACAGCGGCCAGGGTGGCGGCCAGAGTCGAGTTGACGTCGCCCACCACGAGAATGAGGTCGGGGGCCTGGGTCGAGATCAGCTGTTCGATCTTGATCAGAACCTGGCCCGTCTGCTCTGCATGGGTGCCGGAACCGACTCCGAGATTGAAGTCCGGCTCAGCGATGCCGAGGTCTCGAAAGAATCCGTCCGACATGACGGCGTCGTAGTGTTGGCCAGTGTGGACCAAGATGGGTTCGAAATCGCCCCGCTCGCGCATCCTCCGCAGGAGTGGGGCGACCTTCATGAAGTTGGGTCGGGCGCCGGCGACGACGAGGGGCCGAAGGGGTCCACTGGGCTGTGTGCCTCCCAACCTAGACATCTGAAGTTACTCCTTGTGCCGGGTTGAGCCCTGCGGAAAGATCGCCCCGCATTTCTTGGACGGGGCATCCGGCCCTCGAGTTCACTCACCAGAGTAGGCATTATTCCCGAGGGGGTCTACACGGCGATTCCCCATCCAGCGCCTCTGGAAAGGTTCGCCCGATCCTCCAACCTCCTCGGGGCCTGGGCTGAAATCTTGAATCCGTGAGCCAGATTGAGGTGATAAAGACCCACCACAGATCGGCCACTGAGGTTGATCCTAAAAGGGAACAGTTTGTCCACTTTAGTGACGATGAAGGGAACTTTCTACCCATTGGGAACTTTTCGGTCACTAACGGGTATATTTTTTCATATAGAGACAGAACATGCCGGTCCAGGAAATTCCTCTGGACCGGTTGGCCGAGAGTCGGCTTGGCTGGAACCCCGGAAAAAGCTTATCTGGGGCGTTCGGCGTAGGCCCGGGCCCTGTTGAACCCAATCGGGCCAAAAGCCCAAAGTGATTCAAATTTAGACGGCGGATGAACACGGCGAATGAGTCAGCAATTGAGAGTCTTGGTCATCGATGACGATCCCGGTATTCGGGAGTATCTCCAGGTTTTGGCGTCCCGCCAGGGCTATCAGGTGATGGCCGCCGGTGACGGTGAGCGCGCACTGGAAGAGTTGAACGAGACCCGCCCCGATCTGATCACATTGGACGCGATTCTCCCCGGGCTTGATGGCCTTGAGACGCTTCGCCGCTTGAAGCAGCGCATGCCCGAGGTACCGGTCATCATGCTTTCTGGACACGGTCAGTCTCGAACGATTGTCGAAGCCATGCGACTCGGTGCATCAGACTTTCTTAGGAAACCCTTCGAAGTCGAAGAACTCGACCTCGCCTTCCGAAAGGCTCTTGAGAATCACGCTCTTAAGGAGGAGGTTGTCAATCTTCGGGGTCGGGTTCGAAGCGAAGTGGACGGCCTGCTGTTCGGGGGAGACAACCCCAAAATGCACGAAGTTCGAGAGATCATCGAACAGGTCGCGGATACAGACATCACTGTTTTGGTCCGGGGCGAGAGCGGTACGGGCAAGGAAGTCGTTGCCCGGGCGCTCTATCAGCTGGGTGACCGCTGCGATCAGCCTTTTGTGAAGGTGAACTGTGCGGCTCTACCGTCTGAATTGCTCGAAAGCGAACTCTTCGGATTTGAAAAAGGGGCCTTTACAGGGGCCCAGAAGAGAAAGCTTGGCAAATTTGAATACGCAAATCGGGGCACGATCTTTCTGGACGAAATCAGCGAGATGCCTCCGGGCTTGCAGGCAAAGCTTCTTCAGGTCCTACAAGATGGCGAATTTTCACGTCTGGGTGGAGAAGCGGACGTGAAGGTCGATACGCGAATTATTGCCGCGACGAACCGGAACCTCGAGAAAGCCGTCAGGGAAGGCGAATTTAGGGAAGACCTATACTATCGACTCAACGTCGTTACGATTCTCGTCCCCCCCTTGCGTGACCGGATCGATGCGGTGCCCCTTTTGGCGGAACACTTTCTGAGCGTCTACGGCGAGCAGTACGGAAAACCGACTCGCGGCCTTTCGGCAGAGACCATGCAGGTCTTGCTTTCGTATCACTGGCCGGGCAACGTCCGCGAACTTGAGAACATGATCAAGAGGATGGTTGTGCTGGGCAATGAGAAGGCGGTTCTTCAAGAAATCCAGAGTCAAGGCATCCGATTGGCCGAGCCGGCTGCAGAGGAGGATGGCTTTGATTTGACCAGTATTGGCGCCGACCTCGCGAACGGGGCCGGGGTCGATCTGAAAGCAATCTCCAAGCGAGCGGCGCAGGTCGCTGAAAAAAAGGTCATCGAGCGTGTTTTGAACCAAACTCGTTGGAATCGGAAGGAAGCCGCGCAGCGGCTCCAGATCAGTTACAAAGCACTGCTTTACAAGATGAAAGAAAATGGACTCAGCGACGGCCGCTAGCAGGCGCCGGTGCTTCGGGACGAACAAGATGGAGAAAACATGATGCTGGCTCGATCGGTGCTTGGCCGGACAATACTACTGCTGGCGGTTGGTCTACCGATTTTTTTTGGTTGTGCTCGGCCGAGTGCAGAGTTGCCGCCAAGGATGCCTCCGGGGTTGCGTGATCCGTATGTCATTGGGATTCCGGACGTGCTCAGTATCCGAGTTTGGAAAAACCCAGAGCTCTCGGTCGATGTTCCAGTCAGGGCTGATGGAAAGATTTCGGTCCCGCTGCTCGACGACGTTCAGGCCGAGGGCTTGACGCCGACTGAACTGAAGGAGGTCATCAGCGAACAGCTGGCCGAGTACATCACCGCACCGGATGTGACGGTGATTGTCGTTCAGCCCAATAGCCACGTGGCGACAGTGGTTGGGGCAGTTCTGCGTTCAGGAACGGTTCCGCTGACCAAGCAAACTCGGGTCATGGATGCCATTGCCGCGATGGGCGGGTTCAATACGTGGGCGAAGAAGAGTGATATTCGAGTGCTTCGGCCGAAGGATGGGGAAATTATCTCATACCGTTTCAACTACGGAGCTTATGTCGCAGGAAAGGCGCCCGATTCAAACATTATCTTAAGGCCAGGCGACACAGTGGTCGTTCCGGATTAGAGCGATTCTGTGCGGCTTCGTCTTCTTCTTTATTTTTGGTGTCTGCTTATGTGTAGTGTGACTACAGCGAAAGCGCATGAGGTACAGCTCGGGATCAACTCAGAGCTGGGCTTTCAGTCGAATGTGCTCAAAACTGTCATTGATCCGAAAGCTGACGGCATCTTTATCTTGACGCCAATCTTGAAGCTGAGCCAGCCGCAAGAAGCCTTTAGCTACAACATCGAATACCGGCCCCGCTTTTCCGCCTACATGACTACTAAAGGGATCAATGGCGTGGATCACCTGCTGAGGGGAGAGGGCTCATATGAGTTTGATGCGAAGGATACTCTTTTCTTTCGTACGGATTTTCTGCGAACACGCCAGATACGGAACGAAAGCGTGATCGATGCCACGGGACAGCCGCTTACGGTCTCGAGTGCGAATGGGACATCACAACAGTTTTTTCTGGAGGTGGGCTGGGAGCGGAGTCTTTCTGCAAGAACATTTGGAACCGCGTCCGTTGGCTACGACCGTTGGGACTACACAACTGAGGACAATATTGACAATCAGGGATTTCGTGGGGAGGTTGCGTTCAACCACGTTTTGAAAGAGACGTTTATCGTAGGCTTAAACGCTGGTGCTCGATACCGATCCTTTGCAGCAAGTCGGGTGTCGTCACCTTCGTATAACACGACCCTCAATATGAACTTGAGCTTCGACTATCGCATCTCTGAAAAGTGGCGACTCAGGGGCGCCGGTGGTCCGGCGGGCGTTTTCGTAGAAGAACAGGATCCTGCTTCCCTAACGGTTAGCCGGTTTGCACCGACCCTGGCTGGCTGTGAAGATGGAATTCCGTGTGGCCGGCTCTGGTCTCCACCGCCTGCCACGGAGTGTGCGCCCAGCTTCAGCGGCCTCCCCCTCCTTTTGGGCTGCCCGACGAGCAGTCAAGTGGGTCCAGGCGTACCGGGCTTCCTGACGGACACTTCGACCGTTTCGTTGGATCCCTCTCAGGTCGACTTCTTTGGCCAGAGGACCCGATCCTTGACGTACTTTCTCAACTTTTCACTTGTTAGAAGATTTGAAAAAGGGTTGGCAACCGCTTCTTTTATCCGAAATGAGGATGCCGGAAATGGTTTCGGAACGTCAACAATTTTAAACTCTGTGAGCGGGCAGTTTAAATATCCACTCTCTGAGTTCTGGGATATCAGCCTTTTCGCCCTCTATACGTTTCGAGAATCTGTAGCGAATCTTCAGGGTTCGGCGGTCTCCGCCCGGGCGGCCGTTGATGCCGGCGGTCAACCCCTAACCGATCAAGCTGGCAGGCAGCTCGCCGAGGCGGATGCCCTCGTTGCGACGCGTCGGATCTCGAATTTTGAACAGCAAGTTGGTTTGGCGGAGTTTCGACTTGTTCGGAAGCTCGGACCGAATTCACGGTTTCAATTTTTTCTCGTTTATTACAACCAGAGGGACCGAAATAGTGGAAGCGCTTGGCGTAGTTTCGACAGCGTGACCGGAGTAGTCTCCTATGTCTATACGTTCGATCCCTACCAGCTCTAGTATTTAAAGTTTAGTGGTGCGGAAGAGGAAGTAATGGATTCACAGCAGGGTATACAACTGTCGGACCTTAGCGGGATTTTACGTCGCCGCGGAAAGCTTATGGTCGCTGTCGCAGGCTTGGTAGCCTTGACTGCTTTTTGGATGGCAATGGCCCTGCCCAACCAATATGGATCTTATGCGACGATTTTGGTTGAACCTCAATCGATCGACGAACGGTTGGTTCAAGCGGGGGTGAGAGAAAGTGATTTGACAGAGCGTCTCGGGATCATGACGGCACAAATATTGAGTCGCCAACGTCTCTCGAGAATGATTGATCAATTCGGTCTTTACTCTGCCTATGCGGACGACCTGCAGCGGCAGGAAGTTGTCGACATGATGCGCCTCGATGTTTCTGTCGAGCCTGTGATCAGTGAGCTCGAGGCCGATAAGCGTAACGCGAGGGAAGTTGAATTTAATACTTTTAAAATCAATTTCAGAGCGGGCGAGCCGACGGTGGCTGCTGAAGTCGCGCAGAGCATTGCAAATGACTTCCTTGAGAAGAATATCGAGGCAAGAGTGGAGCAGTCCCAGCAGAGTCTTGATTTTATGGATAGCTCCATTGCATCGCTGACCCGAGATCTCACGGCCATTGAGTCCGAGATCAAGCAGGTGAAGGCAGAAAATACAGGAAGCCTTCCAGAGGAGTATTTGGGAAATCAGCGAACTCTCCAGACCCTTTCCGCTCAGGCTCGGGAAGCACGACGAGCGCTTGACCTCGCTACCAGCGACCAAGCTTTCTGGAAAAATCAAGTGATCGCGGCGGTCTCGATGTTGTCCCCCAATGACCCGAATAGCCCTGCAGCACGCAAAAAAATGATCAAATCCGAAGTGGGGCGCATGCGCTCTCAAGGCTATACGGACAAACATCCTGATGTGGCGAGTGCGCTTCAGGAGATGGACATGCTCGAGGAGCGAATCGACGGCGACGGAGAAGGTGATGACGAAGAACTCCCTGAATCGTATGCCGAGCAGAACGCGAAGGCCGAGGAAAATAGGGCGGCGTTGAGAATCAAGGCCGTTCAGGAGGAGATCGGCCGACTGCAAGAGCAGATCACGGATTTAGAAACTCGTTTGGCGGAAACTCCGGCCGTTGAGGAGCGACTCGATGGCCTGTCTCGCAGGTATGAGTACCTTTCGGAGGCTTATCGAGACTACAACCAGCGACGACAGCAAGCCGTTGTTCAAGCAGACCTCGAGCGCAAACAGCTTGGTGAACAATTTAGGATTCTTGAATCGGCCTTTCCGGCGCCCCGTCCTACTTCGCCTAACCGTGTGATGATTCTTTTTGTGGGGCTGTTGATGGGCGGGGCTTTTGGAGCCGGCGCGGGCTTGGTGGCTGAAGCGATGGACACATCGATTCATCAACCGAAGGATTTGCAGCGACTGGTGCAGTTTCCCGTTTTGGCCGCCGTCCCGGCGATCATGCTTGAGCCTGATCGTGTCGCTCGCGCCAAACGAAATCGGATCCAAGCAATCGTGGCGATCGGGGTTTCCCTTTTCTTCTTGGCCGGCGGCGTGCTGAGCTATTTCCTAGTGAACGGCCCGACGGAAAGTGAAGATTCAGAGCGGATCGAAGGGGTGCCTGAGGAGGTGACGGTTTCCCAAAGCTTTTTGACGCCGCTCGCCCTCTTTGAGGAAAAGCGGAGCTGAGGCTCCGGCGAGGCGTTCGATGTATATCGAGTACTATGGACTTCTGAGGCCGCCCTTTGAGATGACGCCTGATCCCTCATTTCTTCACTTGGGGGAAGCGCATCGAGAAGGTTTGGCGACCCTGGTTTACGGTGTGAATTCAGGCAAAGGTTTCGTCATGTTGACAGGCGAGGTCGGGACCGGCAAGACGACGCTCTTACACGCTCTGCTTGGACAGCTTGAGGCGAACACTCAGTCCGCTTATATCTTTAACCCTCGCGTGAATCCCCTCGACTTTTTCCGTCTGCTCTTTGAAGAACTCGAAATTGAGGCGCAAGGCCGTACCAAGGCGGAATATCTCCTCACATTGAATGAGTATCTGATCGACCGACTGGGTAAGGATGAGAAGACGATTCTGATCGTCGATGAAGCTCAAAACCTTTCCGCGGAGATGCTAGAGGAAATCCGACTCCTCTCTAACCTTGAAACGCCGCGCTCTAAGCTGATTCAGATCATGCTCGTAGGCCAGCCCGAACTGAAGGACATGCTGCGGCGTCCAGATCTGAGGCAACTGCGGCAACGAATCGCTCTTGCCCACCACCTGCGGCCATTCGATGAAAGTGAAATGGCCGAATATATTGAGTCTAGGTTGTCGAAGGCGGGTTATACCGGGAGAAGGCTGTTTCGGCGGGGGGCTTTGAGAGAGCTCTATCGAGTCACCGGAGGCACGCCTCGATTGATTAATAGCGTGTGCGATAGCGCGCTCTTGCTCGGGTATGCAAAGGAAAAGGCGGCAATCGATCAGTCGATTATTCAGGAGGTCGCAAACGATCTCGAATTGACTGACTTTGCTTCCGGCTCTGTTGAGCCAGGGGGGACAGCTTCGCCTCGGCGCCGGCGGTTGAGGGATTTTTTTCGGTAGCGTGATTGCCAGACCAGCAGCGGGGTGACGGGAGTGGGGCTTAACATGAATAGTCAGCGAAGAGACAACAGTATCGGGCGAGCTGACTGGGATGAACGCGAGATATGCTTCAGGGATCTTGCCACCACCAACGTGTTGAACTGGGTTGGGGAATAGAAACGAATGGCCAAACACTACGAAGCATTACAAAAGGCGGAAGAAGAGCGACGGAAGCGGGCCGGAGGAGTAAAGGAGTCCGCCCCCCGGGCCTTCGAGGCCGAAACGCTCTCTCAAAGTCAGCGGTCAAATTCGCGGGGGCTGGTGGCGAATATTCAGTCTCGGTTTCGGCGGCCACTTCGTAAGCCGTCTAGCGCAAACGAAGTCAACAAGCGCAGGATATCTATTCTGCAGCCCGACTCTTTTGCTGCAGAACAGTTCCGTACGTTGCGGGGGCGAATCGATTCATTGGCCACGCAAAGGAGCATCAAAGTGGTGGCCATGACTAGCGCGAACCCCGATGAAGGCAAAAGTACAGCATCGATCAATCTTGCTGCAGTGACTTCCATGAGTGTGGGCCGGAAGGTCATTCTGGTCGACTGCGACCTCAGGCAGCCGAAGATCCACCGAAGCTTGGGGATCGAGCCCGTTGCGGGGTTAGCAGAAGTTCTCACGGGCCGAGCCCCTCTGGATGAGGCCATCGCTCAGGCGGATGGCATTGCACTGGACGTTTTGGGTGTGCGCAGTACTCCGTCGAACCCCTCTGAGCTTCTCGCAAGTCAGGATATGCGAAAGTTGATCGATGAACTCGCAGGCCAGTATGATCAGGTGATTCTCGACACCCCAGCCTGCCTAGGCTTGCCAGACGCAAAAACAGTGACCGAGCTCGCTGACGGGATCGTTCTGGTGGTTCGCGCCGATGTGACGCCCCGTGAGGACGTGGAGACCGTATTTGAGATCCTTGACCGCGATCGACTTTTGGGACTGGTTCTAAATGGCGTCGAGATGACTCGTCGACAGTACGGCTATTACTGAGATTTCTTAAGGACTTAAACGGCCTAGAGACGGCGGAATGACTCGAATGAGGCAAAGCGTAGAGAGCTCAACCGATCTCGACCAGATAAGGGTCGGCACGTGCCGAGCGTAGTCGTAGACCCTCTGTACGCGATTCCTCCGATCGTTTTTGCGGCGGTTGTGGGGGCATTCTCGACGCCTCTGGCCTCTCGCTTGGCTCGCCGTTTCGGTGTCGAAGACCGACCGAGTGACCGAACGGTCAATGTCCGACAAGGCATTCCTTTGTTGGGTGGCTTAGCAGTTGCCCTCGGTGCATTCGCGGGGCTCATTGGTTTTTTCCTCGTGGGTTTTGTTCCGCCCGCGGACGAAAATAAGGTGATGGGCTATGTCGCCGGGGCATTGATCCTCATTTTGATGGGGATCTGGGATGATCGGTTCTATTTAAATGCTTGGCAGAAGTTACCGATCCAAGTTTTCTGTGCACTGGTGGCCATTGGTTTTGGGTTTCGAATCGACTACCTGACAGAGCCTTTTTTTCTAACGACTTACGAACTGCCTTTCTGGATCAGCTGGCCAATATCCCTGTTCTGGATTGTGGCGGTTACCAACGCGATGAACTTGATCGATGGTCTGGACGGCCTATCCGCTGGCACCGGTGCGATTATGGGTTTCGCTCTTTCGGTGATTTGCTGGCAAAGTGGGCAAATTGTTGGCTTCGTGATCGGCCTATCGCTGATGGGTGGGCTGCTGGGTTTCTTGCCTTTCAACTTCCCGCCGGCGCGGATTTTTCTCGGTGATGCCGGGGCGCTCTTTATCGGCTATTCGCTTTCATTGGCGGCGATGCAGGGATATCGCAAAACTGCGTTGTTGACCTTAGTCGTACCGCTGATTGCCCTAGCGGTTCCCCTTCTGGACACTGGCCTTTCAATCATCCGTCGAATTCGAATGGGGAAAGGCATATTTGACGCCGATAGGTTGCATATGCATCACCGCCTGCTCGAACGCGAGGGCTCTCAGAGGAGGGCCGTCCTGTGGCTGTATTTACAAACGGCCTGCTTCAGTTTGATCGCAATCTCATTCGCTAAGCTGAGTCCTCTCGTGACGCTCATTCTCCTGGCAATCGTGTTTGCTTTGACGATCAGGATGCTCCGAAACATGGGACTCTTCGAGGTCCAGGAAAAATCGCCCACAGAGGCAGACCCCTCTGAAATGGTCAACGGAAAGATTCATGAGTAGAAGAACTGCACTGATTACAGGGATCACAGGTCAAGATGGCTCGTATCTAGCCGAACTTCTACTCGACAAGGGCTATGAAGTCCACGGTATTGTGCGTCGGTCGAGTACGGAGACGTTTGAGCGTATCGTTCACATCCACGATCGAATCTGTCTCCATCAGAGCGATCTGCTCGATGAGATTTCGCTGCAGACGGCCTTAAGGGATTCTGAACCCCAAGAAGTCTATAACTTGGCCGCTCAATCCTTTGTGCCCACCTCATGGGCGCAGCCCTCGTTGACGGGCGAATTTAGTGCGTTGGGGGTGACGCGGATGCTGGATGCAATTCGAATGGTGGATCCCTCGATTCGGTTCTATCAGGCCTCGAGCTCAGAGATGTTTGGCCGAGTGCAAGAGGTGCCTCAGAGGGAAGAAACCCCGTTCTATCCGCGAAGTCCGTACGCTGTTGCGAAGCTCTATGGGCATTGGATCACAGTGAATTATCGAGAGAGTTACGACATGTACGCCGTCTCGGGAATTCTTTTTAATCACGAGTCGCCCCGTCGGGGGCGCGAGTTCGTAACTCGCAAAATCACCGAGGGCGTTGCCCGGATCAAGCTAGGCCTTCAGGACGAGCTGCGTTTGGGCAATGTGGAGGCCAAGCGTGATTGGGGCTATGCGAAAGAGTATGTCGAAGCGATGTGGCTCATGATGCAACAGGCGGAGCCTTCCGATTATGTCGTAGGGACGGGACTCCAGAACTCTGTTCGAGAATGTTTTGAATTCGCGTTTGAGAGAGTGGGAATCGATCCGAAGGATTTCGTCAAAACGGATCCAAGTCTTCAGAGGCCGGCTGAAGTGGACACGCTCTTGGCTAACCCATCGAAAGCCCGTCGTGAGTTGGGGTGGGATTCAAAGACAAGTTTTCGGGAGCTTATTCATTTAATGGTGGATGCCGACCTCGAAGCGCAATCTCGATTGTCCGGGCGCCGAGTGGGCGATCCAGGCACGCGCTGATCGCTCGCTCGATCAGATTCCAAACGGAGTTTCGTGATGAACATCTGTGTCGTTGGAACCGGCTACGTAGGACTGGTGACCGGTGCCTGTTTTTCTGAGTTCGGCGTTCGGGTCACCTGTGCCGACAAGATTAGCGAGAAGATCGAAAGCCTGCGTCGATGTGAAATGCCGATTTACGAGCCGGGGCTAGAAGATCTTGTTCGCCGGAATCAGGACTCGGGTCGCTTGGGTTTTACCAGTGATACCACCGAGGCCATTCGACAGGCACTCGTCGTATTTATTGCTGTGGGTACGCCCCCCGCTGAAGATGGAAGCACGGACTTGACTTATGTCGAGTCTGTCGCGCGAGAGATCGGTCGCGCGATGGATGACTTCAAGGTTGTCGTGACAAAGAGTACGGTCCCGGTCGGGAGCGGTGAAAAGGTGCGTCAATGGATTCAGGAAGAGCTGGATGCGGCGGGCCGAAGTGTCGATTTCAACATCGTTTCAAATCCTGAGTTCCTGCGTGAAGGCTCGGCGATCGGTGATTTCATGCGACCGGATCGAGTGGTGATTGGACTGGAAGAGAAGAGCCCCCAATCTCTTGCCATCATGAAGGATCTTTATCGTCCTCTCTTTTTGAATGAGACCCCATTCGTCATCACCAATGTGGAAACTGCGGAACTATCGAAATACGCGGCGAATGCTTTCCTCGCGACTAAAATCAGTTTTATCAATGAGCTTTCAATTCTCTGTGATCGGGTGGGTGGAGACGTTCAGGCAACGGCCCGTGCGATGGGGCTCGACCGACGAATCGGAAAGAAATTCCTTCACGCGGGTCCGGGGTTTGGGGGGTCCTGCTTTCCTAAAGACACGTTGTCCGCTGCACATTTTGCTCGAGAGGTGGGCAGTCCCTTCGAGATCGTAGAAGCCGTCCTTCGAGTCAACGAGCGTCAGCGTCAGTACGCATTGGGAAAGGTGATCGAAGCGTGCGGAGGAGATGTTTCGGGGCGGACCATTGCGCTCCTGGGTTTGGCCTTCAAACCTGAGACGGACGACGTTCGTGATGCGCCGTCGCTTCACTTGATTTCCAGGCTGCTGGGACAAGGTGCCCGGATTCGAGCGTATGACCCCGAAGCGATGCCCGAGGTCGGTCGATTGTTCTCTGAGGTGACGCTGTGTAAGGACGCCTACGAGGCCTGTGAGGGTTCCGATGTTCTGGCCATCGTGACGGAATGGAATGAATTCAGAATGCTCGATCTGCCACGAATTAGAGGGGCCCTGAAAGCGCCCAAGTTTGTCGATATGAGAAATATCTACGAGGCCACATCGATCCGCGCCGCAGGTTTTGAGTATTGGGGAATCGGGAACGGTTAAGCAGGCTGTAGGCAGCGAAGGAGTCGAAGCTTGGCCAAGAAAATGAATCGATCTGCAGTGAGCGTGCATGCAGTTATTCTTGCCGGGGGTGCAGGTGAGCGCTTCTGGCCCGCATCTCGGCGCGAACGTCCGAAGCCTTTCCTTCGCGTCGTCGGTGGAAAAACGCTTCTTGAGGCCACTCTCCAACGAGCACGCGCTTTTGCGGAGGCGGACCAAATCTGGATTGTGTGTGGCCATGAACATGCTCGCGCGATGCGCGCGGAGAGCGGGTTGAGGCCGTCTCGAATTCTCGTGGAGCCCCAGAGGCGAAATACCGCGATGGCGGTGAGTTGGGCCGCAGAGAGAATTTCTGCCGAGGATCCGGATGCAGTCATGGCGGTGCTGTCAGCGGACCACCATATCCCGGATAGGAAGGCTTTCGCACTCGCAATCAAAGATGCTGCTCGAGCTGCAGCGGATGAAGGCGTGCTGGTCACTTTAGGTGTTCGCCCATCCCGGCCAGAAACAGGTTACGGCTATATTCACCAAGGGTCCCCGGCGAGTTCAGATCATCCGAGGATGCATCGAGTCCGGCGTTTCGTCGAAAAGCCGGATTCAGCTCGAGCCATTCGTTTCGTTCAACTTGGCGACTATCTCTGGAACGCCGGAGTTTTTGTCTGGTCGGCAAGGAGCTTGCTGGAAGAAGTGGAGCGGTATGCTGCGCCTTTGCATCGGGCCCTTGCTCCTCTTCGTAAAAACCCACGTGGTCGAAATCAGCCTGCAGTGGAGGCGGCCTACAGAAGAGCACCCTCTCTCCCCATCGATGTGGCGGTGATGGAGAAAAGTGACCGGGTCTGGACGATTCCAGTGGATTTCGCCTGGAGTGACGTGGGGACATGGCTCTCCCTTGCCGAAGAGCTGGGGGTTGGGGTATCGGGGAGCTCGCGTCAGTCTTCAGGTCATGCTCGGCGAGACGCCCAGGGGAATTGTTTTTTGGAAGGAGACGTCTTGGCCGAGGAGAGCGCGGGGAACCTAGTCTGGGGGGGGGGAAGATTGGTGGCCTTGCTTGGAGTTGATGACCTCGCAGTAGTCGATACCGACGATGTGATTTTGATCACAAAGCTTGAGCGAAGTCCAGACGTACGTCGATTGGTTGCTGCGCTCAAATCCAAGGGGCGCGAAAATCTAACCTAGTCCCTAGGGCTGACGGTCAAGCGCGGTACGTCCGTTGAAAACGATGGGATTGAGTCCCGAAGGAGTTCAAAATGACGGATGCCCAGTGGCGAAAAAAGGAAGCGCAGGATTCGCTTCGGGTGATTCCGCTCTTCTCATGCGTGAGTGACCATGACCTCGAGGAAATTGCATCCCATCTCATCGAACGAAGATTTCCGAAACATGCGACGGTGGTCGAGGAGGGCCTTGAAGGCGACTACATGTATGTCATTCGAGAAGGTCGGGTCAAGGTGACGAAAGCCTCTGAGGACGGACGAGAGAAAATTATGAATTTTCTCGATCGTGGCCAGTTCTTTGGAGATATGGCGTTGCTGACAGGTGGTGTTCGTTCAGCAACAGTAAAGACGCTTGAGGCGACTCGACTGCTGGCGTTGTCGAGGAGAGACTTTATCGAGATCCTCCGCCAAAGTCCTGATCTGGCGCTCGCGGTGATTGAAGAATTGAGTCGACGCTTACGGGAGACGAATGAGCAGGCCAGCTCCCTTTCTTTTCAAGGGGTGACGGAGCGGGTAAGAAGCTTATTTGAGCGGCTTGCCGTTCGTGATCCAGAGCCCTTGGGGCGCCGATTGACCCCGCCGCTTACGCATCAACAAATCGCGGATATGATCGGCACTTCACGTGAGACCGTTACACGTGCCGTGAAGGAGCTGAAGGAAGAGGGTTGGCTCGATCAACTGGGCAAGCGCTATGTGGTGCCCGGTGCGAACGACTGATATCGGGCCCGACGCGGCGACGCGATTGTCTTCGCAGGGAGTTTCGCTTGAAGGAAAGACTGCGAAGCTCCCCCGTGTCGCGATCTTCGCCATTTCAGACCTCCAGCGCGATTTGGGTAGCGAGAACCGGGTTGTTGAGCGAATTTTGATATTTTCGGAGGCGTCAATTTTCCTCCGTGGAGGCTTCTTGGCTGTGAACAGAGTTTTTAGAGACGGGGTCAAGGTATGGCGCCTGACCATTGCAATGCTGGCCATTTTTTCTTGGGGTTGCCAGAGCGACGAAGAGCAAATTCAGGGCTTCATGAAGAGTGGCGATGCTTATCGAGAGTCTGACCAATATGATGAAGCCATCATTGAGTATAAGAATGCTCTTCAGATCGACCCCAATCTGGCCACAGCGCACGAGTACTTGGCCGAGTCCTACCTCAGAACTGATCGAATTCGTGAGGGATATTGGGAGCTCGGAGAGACCATTCGCCTTGATCCGAAGGATGTCGATTCACGCATTAGTTACGCGACTCTCTCTTTGGCCATGAACCAGACTGAGGGTTTGCTTGAACAGGTCGAAACGATCGCCGAATTGGCTCCGGAAAATCCAAAAGGTCAGCTTTTGCTGGGTCAAACATATGCGTCTATGGATCGACTGGATGAAGCCGAAGTAGCACTTCGGCGGGCGATCGAGCTCGAGCCGGATGATCGCAGCTACTATGCGGTGCTCTCGGCGGTATACAGTCGAAAAGGCCAACTGGTCGAAGCCGAGGTGGTTCTTCGGGAAGGCATTGAGCAAGCTCCTGATCCCATACTGTGGACATTACTCGCTCAGCTTCTTTTTGATGAAAGCCGGTATGACGAGGCTGAGCTCGCCCTTCAGGCCGCTGTTGGAGCTGCAGCTCAGGCGATCGAAGATAGTGATGAGCCGGCCACAGCGGACTACGTCGGGCTATCCAATGCTTATAAAAACCTGGCGGCGGGCTATTTTCAGCGAGGGAACGAAACGCAGGCGGTCGCTTCTCTGAAAGCGGGAATCGAAAGTCTGCCTGGAAACAATCGAGAATTGGTTCGGGTCCTGGCTCGCTATCTCAGTGAAGAGGGTCAGCCAGAGGAGGCGGAGGCTCTCCTCGTTCGGGCTGCGGAAGTCGAAAACTCTGACCCCGAGCCATTTCTGCTTGTTTCAAATATGCGGGGCCAGTCCGGCGATTTGGTCGGGGCTTTGGAATATGCCGAGCGGGCCCTTGAGGTCGCCCCCAATTCGACCCAAGCGCTTTTGCGAAAAGCGGAATTGCTCATCGACATTGGAACTAGAGAGGAAGACGAGACGCAGCTTGCGGCAGGACGAGGAATCGTGACAGCGGTTTTGGAAGAGAATCCTTCTAGTCCTGAGGGGCTCTTTGTCTTGTCGAAGGTCCAGATCGCTGACGGAGACCTCGATTCGGCGATCGTTTCAATCCGGGAGGCGCTTGCAGGCAAGCCGAACTGGTCCCAGGGCCACTTTATTTTGGGTTCAGCCTTGCTGCTCAAGGGGGAAAATAATCGAGCGAGATCCGAGCTTGCCCGAGCCGTTGAGTTGAATGCGGGCCTTTTGGAGGCAAGGCGATTGTTGATCGGGCTGCACGGACGCCTCGGCGAGCACGAATATGCTGTGGACAATGGCGTAATCTACCTTGCTGCGAATCCTGATGATTCGATGACGCGGGTTCTGGTCGCCCAGAGCCTGGTTCGGTTGGGACAAGTGGATGAAGCGATCGAGCTGGTTGAGGTGATTCCACCTGATTCGCGATCACTCGAGGCTCATTTTGCTCTGGCCCGCCTGCAGGCGGCCAAGGGAGATCTTGAGAGCGCTCGCGAGAATATCGAGGCGGCGAATGAAATCCTCCCGAATGATGCACGAATTCTTGAAGTCATGTTGGGCTTCGACCGCGCAGACGGAAAGATCAGTCATTCAATCAAGCGCGTGAATGACGCGATCGAGGCTAAGCCCGACGATGGCGATTTGTATCGTCTCAAGGGTGTCGTGGGGCTGATGTCTGGCGATCAGTTCGCGGCTGAATCAAGCCTCAAGCGTGCGATCGAGCTCAATCCGAATGACTTAGTGGCCTACCAGTCTCTTGCCCAACTTTACTCGGCGACCGGCCGCGCTGCCGAGACCATTGCGCTTTACGAGTCTGCGACGAAAAGCCAACCTAATAATGCGGCCGCCCATCACATGTTGGGCATGCTTTACGAGATGACGGGTAAGCGCGACCAAGCTCGGGGAGAGTACGAGGCGGCCATTGAAAATAACCCGGAGGCGGCCGAGGCGAAGAACAATTTGGCCTATTTGATGGCGGAAACAGAGGGTGCTGATCTTGATCGGGCTCTTACGTTGGCGCAGGAGGCGAAGGCCGCAATGCCCGACAGCCCGAACGCGGCTGACACGTTGGGCTGGGTTTTGTACAAACGAGGTGTTCCCTCTGCGGCCTTGGGTTATTTGAGAGAGGCCGCGCAAGTCGCCAATGCCGATGACCCAGCCTTGGATGAAATTCAGATGCACCTCGCGCTGGCCTATGAAGCGAATGACAATCCGAAAATGGCGATCGAGACCTACCAAACCCTCTTGGATCGGAGCAAGAGTCGGCAAGCCGCCGGCAAAGGGTCGGCGTCCGCTTGGGCAGAGCAGGCTCAGGCGAATATCGGGCGGCTCCAGAAATCGGGCTGATTCAACGGCTGGACTGGACCGTTGAGCGGTTAACCGCCCCGCCCCTGTGGGGCGGGGCGGTTCTTTATGGGGGTTGGGGATAAAGCCCTCACGCCGATCTGTCGATACCACACCAAAATCCTGTTCGGCGTTCAGGCTCGCTGCGGGACGACTCTGAGACGGAGGGCTGCGACACATGAAACTGCATTCGGTGATTCTGGTGTTGGGCGTGATCGCCGCCGGGTGGGCGAGCGCCGCGGGCCTTCCTCATCCCTCCTCTATCGAAGAGACCTCAGGGAGCGATCCGCAGGCCGCGGTCGCCGAGCAGGAGGCCGGCTTGGAGAGGCCGACTCTCGGGCCTGAGGCCGTTGACGAAGAGGGCAATCGAGGCCGAATCCACACCGTGGTGACGGGAGATACCCTTTGGGAGATCTCCTCGGTTTATCTGGGAACACCTTGGGTCTGGCCGTCGGTTTGGGATGAGAACCAGGAAATTCCCAACCCGCATCAGATCGCACCGGGAGATCGGATCTGGATCGGTGCTGGGGTGATGCGCAGGGTGACTGAGGAGCAGGCCGAGCAGATGTTGGGAGCGGCTGAAAGCTTTGCGGCTGTTGAGCCGGCAGCGCCATCCTGGGAGCCCACCGCGGACGAAGTGGACTTAATGGCTGGCGAAGAACTGGTTCCTGCACCGGCCTTAAAAGACGCGTCGACGCGTCGCACCGTCAGCGTGGCCGAACGGGAGGCCATGGGCTTTGTGGCGAGCGAGACGATCGCTGCGGCGACCAGCATTGTAGAGAGCCCGAGTCTCCGCACTTGGTTAGCGGACGGCGATCAGGTGTACATCGGACTCGGTTTGGGAGCCGTCGAGCCTGGAGATGAATTCACGATTTTTCGCGAGGCTCGACCCGTGAAGGATCTCAAGAGCGGTCGCCTTCTCGGTTATCATGTTGATATTCTCGGCTGGTTGATTGTGCGGGAAGTCTCAGGGGAAGCGGCGACGGCGGAGATTCGCATGTCCCACTCCGAAATTCACCGAGGAGATCGCTTGATTCCGCGGGTGGCGCCACCCCCGATCGTCGAACTTCGGTATACGCCTAGAGGCGGGGCGGGTGAAATTGTTTTTATGCCCTCAAATAGGACCCACATGGGCTCCAACGACTACGTCTATTTGAATCGAGGAGCGCTCCACGGTTTTGAGGTGGGGTCTGAGGTTGAAGTTTTTACTGCCGGAGCACTTCGCCGAGATCGGGCGAGCGGAGATCGGGTCATGACGCCAGATCACGTGGACGCACGCATGGTTTTGGTGGAGGTGGGTTCGGATACATCGGTTGCTTATGTGCTCGAAACAGATCGAGAGCTTGAAATCGGCGATACGATACGGGCCGCCCAGCACCGCGTTGCGAAACGCTGAGCCGTCTTGAACAGCCTCCGGGCCGGTCCCCTGTGCAGGAGCTGGGTTAGGTCGTTTCGAGGAGAACCAGTATCCATGGTTCTCCTTGTCGCTGAGGGTCGCTAGAAAGTCATTCCCGATTTTAGAGGGAGTGATGATTGTCGACTGAAGCCAATGCGCAAAAGGCGCCCTGGGAACTGGACGGGACGGTTCTCGACCCAGGAACCGAAAATCCGGAGCAGCGGAGAAAAATCGAACTCTGGCTGACGCTCCAGCAGCATTTCTTTTTGCAGCCCGCCCAAGCAAGCCGTTGGCTTCTCGCCACTGGGGGCCGCCCGGCAGCCGTTTTGGCTCGTCTTCGCGGTTCGACTGCGAACGTCGCATCGACTGTGTCGCCGGAAGCTTGGCGGCAGCTGTCCCGGCTCGGCGTTCGGATCCTGCCCCAGACCGGGTCTGGCTACCCGCCGGCCTTGCGAACGATTCCCGATCCCCCTCCGGTTTTATTGGTTCGAGGGCAGGTCGCCCCGCTTCACCGGCCCGCTGTGGCCATCGTGGGGGCGCGAGCAGCCACGCGTTACGGGCTCAACCTCGCATTTGAACTCGGGGAAGGCTTGGCTCGAGCTGGATTTGTCGTTGTTTCAGGGTTGGCCCGGGGGATTGATGCCGCAGCGCATCGGGGCGCCCTCAGGGCCGGAGGCCCAACGGTCGCGGTAATGGCCTGTGGGCCCGAGACGATCTATCCGCCCGAGCATCTCGACCTTTTGGCCGAGATCCTTCAAGTTGGGACCCTGGTGACCGAATTTCCGGTGGGTGAAAAGCCGCTGCCCTTTCATTTCCCTCTGCGCAATCGTCTGATCAGCGGCCTTTCGCGGGGGGTGATCGTGGTCGAAGCCCGCTCCCAGAGCGGTTCTCTCATCACCACCCGGCATGCCCTTGAGCAGGGACGGGAAGTCTTGGCCGTACCCGGTCCCATTACGACGCCTCTGAGCCAGGGGCCGAATGGCCTCATTCGCGACGGGGCTCACCCCCTGCTGGAGATTCGCGATGTCTTTGAAGTCCTCGGGTGGAGTTGCGCCGAAAAAGATTCTATCCCCGGCAAGGCCGAGCCGCCTGAGGAACGCCTCGATCCACAAGCCGCCCGGTTGTTGGAGCTGATTCTCGAATCACCCGGAACGTGCGAAGAACTCGCGCAGCGAATGCCTTGCACGACGCGGGAGGCGGCGATGTTGCTTCTTGCTCTCGAAATCGAGGAGCGGGCCGTGGTGGATCGGGATGGCCGGGTTCGAGCGATTCTGCGTCATTCCCTCTGAAGACCGGTCTCGTGGAGCTCCGGGGGGACGAAATTTCGCATGGGCTACCTTCTTCCCTTCGAAAATCGCTGAGCGCGACGGCATCGGATAGGGCGGTCTCTAAGCGAATCTTCGGGGGGTCGGCAGGGTGCGATGTCGTTCGGCACGGAGCGGTCGGTCGATGAGGGAGAGACGAGACGATGCATCATCGGCACAGCGATTCGTCCGAGGCGGAAAAAAGAGTAGTCGTGGTCGGGGGAGGCCTGGCGGGCTGCGAGGCGGCGTGGCAAATCGCGCGTCGGGGTGTTCCCGTTGTCCTCTACGACATGAAACCCAAGCGGAAATCGCCCGCCCATGTGTCGGATCAACTGTCGGAACTGGTTTGTAGCAATTCGCTCCGGGCAGCAGCGACCCACAATGCGGTTGGGCTGCTGAAAGAGGAGATGCGACATTTTGATTCTCTCATTATGAGAGCGGCTGATGCCCATGCCGTGCCCGCAGGTGGTGCCTTGGCGGTTGATCGCGTGTCGTTTTCCGAGGCCGTGACACAGGCAGTTGAGTGCCATCCACAAATCGAATTGCGGCATGAGGTGGTCGAAAAAATCCCACAGGCCCATCAAGTGATTTTGGCAACGGGGCCACTCACAGCCCCCGAGTTGGTGCGCGATATCCAAGCATTGCTTGGCGACGAATACCTTTACTTCTACGACGCCATCGCGCCAACGATTCATGCGGACTCGATTGACCCCAGCATCGTTTTTAGGGCCTCTCGCTGGGAGGACGGGGAGGGGGACTATTTAAATGTCCCTCTGGATCGCCCTGGCTACGAGTCGTTCGTTGAAGCGTTGCTGGCTGCTGAGAAAGTGCCCCTGCACGCCTTTGAGAAAGCACTCTACTTCGAGGGTTGCCTTCCGATTGAAGAGATTGCGCGTAGAGGCGTAGAAACCCTTGCTCATGGGCCCATGAAGCCAGTCGGTCTCGAGGATCCCCGAACGGGAAAACGACCGCATGCCGTGGTTCAGCTTCGCCAGGAAGATGCCGGTGGTCTTCTCTATAACTTAGTGGGATTTCAAACTAAGATGCGAATCGGCGAACAGAAACGTATCTTTCGGATGCTGCCGGGGCTTGAGAAAGCTGTCTTTGCGCGATTTGGCTCGGTCCACCGGAATACCTATTTGAACGCGCCACGCCTCATGGAGCCAACGCTGGAATTAAAAGCTCGCAGAGGGCTTTACGTAGCCGGGCAAATGGCGGGTGTTGAGGGCTATGTGGAATCGGCAGCGCTGGGGGGGATCGCAGGGGTGAACGTCGCAAGGGTGGTTCGAGGAGAGGCGGCTGTCGAAGTTCCTCGCGATACGGCCCATGGTGCCTTACTGGCCCACCTCGGAGATTCCTATTCCAAGAACTTTCAGCCGATGAATGTGAACTTTGGACTTTTTAGGCCCCTCGACGAGGCGGTTTCCAGAAAGGGTCGTCGGCGCGTCGCAAAGCGGGAAAAGTATGAAAAACTTGCCGAGAGGGCGCTCGCCGCGATCGCGAAGCACGCGGATGCCGTGAGGCCTGAATTTGAATGAGCTTTGACGAAGACATGGCTGGCTTCGGTCGTCACCTACGAGCGGAGCGTGGGCTGTCGGATCACACATGCCGTGCGTATCGCGCCGACGTGGCGCAGTTGGCTTCCTTTCTGAACCCGGGTACCCGCCCGGAAGACGTGACTCGTGAAACGATTCGGGATTGGCTGGCCAGTCTTCATGGCACACGAGAGGCGGCGACTCGATCCCGACGGCTCGCGGGGGTTCGGTCTTTTTTTCGCTATTTGGTTCGCGAAGAGCGCATTGAAGCGGACCCCACACAGGGCCTTCCCTTGCCGAAAATCCCCCGCCGCGCTCCGCAGCCACTCTCGGTGGACGACTGTTGGACCCTCGCGGAGCAGGACGGTATTCAGGCCGCGTCACCGACTGAAAAACCTCTGCAGAGAAGAGCCCGGCTTCGAGACCGTGCGCTCATCGAGTTGTTGTACGGAGCCGGCTTGCGGGTCGGGGAGCTCGAGGGTCTGGATGTTCGGGATGTCGATCTCCTTCGTGGCGATGTCCGGGTCCTGGGAAAGGGGGGCAAGGAGCGCGTTGTTCCTCTGCCCGAGGGCGCTCGAGAGGCTCTCGGCCATTGGGTGAACGAACGTCAACGTCCGGGGGTTCTCAGCGAGCCGCTCTTTATTTCGCTACGGCCCCGGCGGGATGGCACGCTTCGCCGGCTCGGGGCACGGGATGTCCGCAGGGTCCTTGAACGTCGGGCCCGCTCTGGCGGCCTTCTCGACCGTGTTCATCCCCATAAACTTCGGCATAGTTACGCAACCCACTTGCTCGACATGGGCGCGGATCTTAGGGAAATTCAAGAACTGTTGGGCCATGCCAGCCTCTCCACAACTCAGAAATACACCGGGGTTTCAGTGGAACATCTTCGTCAGGTGTACGACAGTGCCCATCCCCGAGCTCGAGCCGAAGAGCGGGGGCGCGGTCGACCGCAAGATATGGACCTGCCGACAGGGCTGCGTGAGCAAAAGGGAGAGGGGAGGAAGAAAGAATGAGCCTGGGTGGCTTGGAGTTACGCGCCACGACGGCGGTGGCTGTCCTGCGGGAAGGTCGGATCGCGATTGCGGGAGACGGTCAAGTGACCGTTGGCCAGATGGTGATGAAGCAGGGCGCCGAGAAAGTTCGAAAGATCGCAAAAGGACGCGCCGTGGTCGGATTTGCGGGGGGCGCCGCTGATGCGCTGACTCTCCTGGAGCGCCTCGAAGCCAAATTTGAAACCTATCCGGGCAACGTCCGGCGGGCCGCGGTCGAATTGGCGCGGGATTGGCGCACGGACCGAATGCTCCGTCGCCTCGAGGCGATGATGATTGTGGGGGACGCGGAGACGCTCTTAATCGTGTCGGGCAATGGAGATGTCATTGAACCTGACGATGGCGTCGTCGCGATTGGATCCGGTGGATCGTATGCGCTGGCGGCAGCCCGGGCGCTGATGGCGCATACGGATCTTGATGCTGAACAGCTTGTGGTCGAAGCGCTTCGCATCGCCGCAGGTATATGTATTTATACGAATGACTCGATCAAGGTGGTCACACTCCCGTGATAGATCAGAACGAACTCCCCGTCTTTACTCCCCGAGAAATCGTCTCAGAGCTCGACCGCTATATCGTGGGTCAGCGTGACGCTAAGCGCGCCGTGGCGATTGCCCTGCGTAACCAGTGGCGAAGGAGGCGGGTTCCTGAGGAGCTTCGTGACGAGATTGCGCCGAAAAATATCATCATGATCGGTGCGACTGGTGTCGGTAAAACCGAGATTGCTCGTCGGTTGGCCAAGCTCGCACAGGCTCCTTTTATAAAAGTAGAGGCTTCTAAGTTTACAGAGGTGGGGTATGTGGGGCGCGACGTCGAGTCGATCATTCGAGACTTGACTGAACTCTCCATCGGAATGGTGACCGACGAGCGGAAGCGATCAGTGACGAGCCAGGCCGAGGAACGGGCGGAAGAACGGGTCTTGGATGCGCTTCTGCCCCCGCCCCCTATGGCCGGCCCGCCGGACGGGGCCGGCCCCGAGCCGCGAAGCGAAACTCGGGAGAAACTGAGAAAGCTCTTGCGAATGGGTGAACTGGACGACAGAGAAATCGAGGTGGAACTCTCCGACGACGGAGGGGGGCCTTCGATGTCCATCATGACGCCCCAGGGTGTGGAGGAAATGGGTGTTCAATTTAAGGATTTGATTGGAGGCATGTTTCCGCAAAAGACAAAAAAACGTCAAATGCGAGTAGCCGAAGCGCTTCAGGCATACGTCGGAGAGGAAGCGACCCGACTGGTGGATGCCGATGAGGTGCGAGAAGCTGCGATCCTTCGGGTAGAGCAGGGCGGCATCGTTTTTATCGATGAGATCGACAAAGTCGCAGTCGGGAGCGGTGGAAAGCAGGGCCCCGATGTCTCTCGTGAGGGCGTGCAGCGCGACCTACTTCCGATTGTCGAAGGGTCGACGGTGCAGACCAAACATGGTCCGGTTTGCACGGACCATGTTCTCTTCGTGGCGGCGGGCGCTTTTCATCTCGCTAAGCCTTCAGATTTGATTCCCGAGTTGCAGGGCCGTTTCCCTATTCGAGTCGAGCTAGCCAGTCTCACGCGGGATGATTTAGTTCGAATTCTCACGGAACCGACCAATTCGCTTGTTCGGCAGTACACCGCTCTGCTGGGGACCGAAGGGATTGATCTAGTATTCGAGTCGGAAGCGCTCGATCGCATAGCCGATGTTGCCGCTACGGTGAATGAGCGCCATGCCGACATCGGTGCACGTCGATTGCATACGATTCTTGAGCGGCTGCTTGAAGATCTGAGCTTTGAGGCGCCCGATCAACCAGACAAGCGGGTTGTTATCGATGCTGACATGGTGCGAGACCATCTCGGGGACCTCGTCGAAGACGCAGATCTATCACAGTACATTTTGTAGGCTAGGCCTGGCTGATGCCCTGGTCGGGGCAAGCGAAGTTCAATCGGGGAGATTTCATGACGCGGCGGGATCCGATCATCATGATTCTGGACGGGGACTCTGAGTCTCACGAGACCGTCCGATCGATTCTCGAAGAAGCCGGCATCGTGAGTGAGGGCGGATCTGCTGTCGCCCGGGATTTGCAGTCGATTGACCCGGCCGTAGGCGTCGTCTTGCTCGACCTCGGGTTCCTCGAAGGAAATGAGGCCGACTTAATTTCTCGCCTTGTCGATCAGCGTCCGGGTATTCGGATTATCGCCTTGGCGGATGAGTCAGAAGTGGACCGGGTCCTTGATGCTTTGCGAGACGGAGCCTGCGATTATCTTGCGAAGCCACTGCATGCAGAGGAACTCACTCTATCCGTTCGAAGGGCCATGGAACACCAGGCCTTGTGGGCTCAGGGAGCCCACCTGAAACAACGATTGAGCCTATTGGGCGCGCGCGTTGAGGCGTTGGTGGCCCGGGCTGGTGGCCAGCGCGGGGAAAATCGGCTGGCGCTGGTTCGGGACAGTATTGTGACGGCTGCTGCCGAGGTCTTGAATGCGGAGAAAGCTTCCTTGTTGCTCCTGGATCGAGATGATGATGTTTTACGTGTAGTGGCTTGGTCTGGCCGGGCGCTGAAGCCCGAAGAGGCAGAACCTCTCGATGTCGGGGATGGAGTCGCCGGCCGTATTTTTGAAAGCAGTGAAGCTTGGCTGGTCGAAGACGCGTCGACTGATCCTAGGGTGACGAGCGTTGACCGCGAAGGGCGCTACCGGAGCGGGTCCTTCGTTGCCGCTCCG
>JAQWNI010000198.1 GCA_029268645.1 Myxococcota bacterium | reverse complement strand
CGGGTCCATCTGGGACAAGTTCTAGGGCCTCTGCCTGTGAGGATTCGAGGCGATCAACCTTTGGTTTCTGACCACGACTTGAAAAGAGCTATTCGCTCGAATGATGTTAGGTCTCGTTGACTCGCTGCAGGGATTCCACCTGTTTCGACGATTCTCACAATCCGGGTATGGCTCCTTCGTTGGGTGATTTTGTCCCCCGATGTCGCACACTCGAGCGCGATACTGCCGCTCTTCATCATCAGTTGCGTGAGCATCCAGATTCGCGGAAAGGATACGATTTTTGGCTGGTCTCAATTGGCCCCTCCAATGCCTTGAAGTTTCGGAGAATTCACGCTGTTCTACTCTGCGTTCTACGCATTCAGCTTCCCAAGGTTGGTGATTGAGGTTTTGCCCTTTGCCGCAGTGGGAAGCGCCCTTTGGGCTGACTCCTTGCTTCAAAACGATCCGCGCATGACACGTGTTTTGGTTTGGACCACAGTCCTGGTTGGCTTTAGCTTTAGCCTGGGGCGCTTCGTTCATTTTGAACGCGTTGCCCAATTGCGAAATGTGTATGTCGAAATGGTCGAAGAATTGCGCGATGAGTATGATCCACTCTTGGTGTTCGTTCGTGGACAAGCTGTCTAGGCGAGGCAATCCAATGACGAAAAGGGTCTCGAAACCCTGTTTTGGTTCAACGCCCGACCGGATCGGCACGTGGTTTTCGGACGAGACGTCGATCAGCTCAGGTCTCGTGTACTGGATCATTACCCCGATCGCACTCCCGTTCTCCTCATGTCTCGGAGGGATCATTCCGACGGTGCATGGGATCCGCGGGAAATTCAAATGTTGACACCAAAGGTGCCCTGAAGGCAGTCTTCGATTTCAAGGTACTCTCGACTTCAGGTCCTGTGTGAATCGACTGGCCTTTCGAAAGGGTGGGCGGCCCGTCTTTCAGCAAGGTCGCGCTACCCTTCGCCGAAGAAATGACCTTTCCCATTTTCTGCACACGGAGAGAATTCCCTTGTCAAAACTCAAATGTCCGAGTTCGTCGGGTTGGCTCGAGGCGGTCTTGATGGACTTTGATGCCTTTCTTCTGGATCACGCGAGTTGCGAAAGAAAGGCCTCGGCGATGGCCCTGTCTATGGTCAGCCATTACCCCGATCGGGTCGTTCTTGTTCAGGAGATGATGGTTCTGGCTCGAGAGGAGCTCGAGCACTTCCATCAGATGCTCTGGCTCACCCAAGCGAAAGGGTTGACTCTCTTACCTGCAGAGAAAGATCTCTATGTTCAGACAATGTTAAAAGAAATCAGACGGGGCCCGGATGAGTACTTCCTCGATCGACTTCTAGTCGCCGGTATTATCGAAACAAGAGGATGTGAGCGTTTCGGAATGGTGGCCGAAGCGCTTCCTCCTGGGGCCCTGCAGGAATTCTATCGGCATATTACGAGGGCCGAATCTCAACATGGAACCTTGTTCTATCGATTGGCAAAGCTCTATTTCGACGGCGCCGAAGCGGCTGAGCGTCAGTAAGAGCTCCTTCTGCGAGAATCCGAAATAGTGCAGTCGATCCCGATTCGGCCCGTGGTTCATTAGGAGAGGCAGCGATGTCTTCGGGCTACCGCCAGCGCTTTCTTTCGGGCCATTCCTCGACAAAGAAATATCTTGCGAAACATGCGGAGAGCGAGAGCCTCCTGGGAATGGAATTTGCCCGCCGGCATGGGCAATTCGGGCAGGCTTTGGCGATTCCAGCCCAAGCCGAGGGAGAGCACCTGACTCGGTGTCTCGAATCGGTGCCGGTCGGGTCTCAGGGAGCCACCCTGATCGTGGCGGTGATTAATGCTGCTTGCACTGCCGAGCAGGAGGTATTGGCTTCGAATCGTCGATCCTTCGATGCCATCCAAAAGGCCTTTGGCAAGGCTGATCGGCTCGGTCCAGGGATCCAAGTGCACGAACACCCGGTCGGCTTCTTAGTTGTCTTGGATCGTTCAGAGACGAAGCCTCTGCCACGGAAACAGGGCGTTGGCTTGGCGCGAAAGATAGGCTGTGATTTTTTGCTGGCTGTCATGGAGTCCGGTGCGATTGAGTCGCCTTGGATGCATTGCAGCGATGCCGATACTAAATTGCCCGCGAGATACTTTGATCAGGCGCAACGCCAGTCGCGAGAGGGGGATACGGCACTCATTTACCCTTTTAGGCACGGAGACGAGGTGGAGAACCCAGACACCTATGCCATGGCGCTTGAGTACGAGATTTCTCTCCGGTACTACGTTCTTGGACTCCGATTTTCTGAATCGCCCCATGCTTTTCACAGCATGGGAAGTGCCCTTGCTCTTCATGGGAACGCTTACGCACAGGTTCGTGGTTTTCCCCGTCGAGAGGCCGCGGAAGATTTCTACTGCCTTAATAAGCTCGCCAAGCTCGGCGCTGTGCGACAGCTAAAAGGTCCGCCCGTCGAACCCTCTTCTCGCTGCTCAAGCCGTGTTCCCTTTGGCACCGGAGCTGCGATTCGAAAAGGATTGCAGGAGGGGTCAAGCTCAAGGCAGATATATGATCCTCGAATATTCAACTATTTGAAGGTTTGGCAACAGGTCGTGAAGGCCTGTCAGGCGCCGTTTCCTCCCGGGCAAGATCTTCGGAGCACTCTCAAACGACAGGTGGAGTTGGCGGATGGAGTTGAGCTAGTTCGCCTCATGAAAGCTCTTGAAGCCAGCGGTAGTCTCGCTCGAGCAGAGGCGTCATTTCGGGGAGATGAATCGACGATTGCTCGGCGCACTCGAGACAATCTTGATGCGTTTAGGACCCTTAAGCTCGTTCATGCCTTGCGCGACAGCGGCCTAGGCCAAGTGACAGTCAGACATGCGATGGCTGAGGCCCCCTTCATTGGCCTGGGTCAGGCTGCGTTCCGTGAGAGTATTCACGCACTGGCGGCTCGCATCGAAAGGATCGACTACGGGCTTCTTGAGGTCGCATAAGTGACCTCAATCCAGAGATCCTGAATGGCGAAGGGAGCGTTCGGCGGCGAAGGCTCAGCGCAGCAAATCGGTGGAGCCCGGTCGCTTCGGCTCTGACACAGGAGACGGTCCGTCAATCACGCTCGGATACGGCTCAAGGTCGGAGCAGCTTTCGAAGTAATTGCATCGTGGGCAGCGAATTTTGCAGGAGTGGCCGGTGAGGTCAGCCGAGCAATTCGGACATGATTTCATGGTAAGCGCCTCCATTTTCAGCGGAAGACTAGCGAATCCATTTCCCTGAATGGCGTCTGAGTAAGGCAATTGATGTGCAATCAATGCTGGGTATCCGGGCGCAAATTGTAACCGATGATTGCGATTTTCCGGCTTCTCGTACTTTTTTCGATTCCCGGTGAAACTTTTGCTTTTCGGCCTTGTTGAACCGTCCAGTGGGTGCGGTGACATGGGTCTGCGGGAGTGCCGGAGCCCAATCGATTTTTTACTGGTCCGCCGACAGCAAAGAAAGAAAGCGGAGTGTTCGGAGAGAAGCGCCCGCCCTTTTTGAACGAGACGACTCAAATAGAGCCGGTTGAGGGATACGGATTCATCAAGAAGCCGGTCAGAATGGAGATGATCATGAAGCGAGTCGAGAGAAAAATCAAAGCCGTAGGCCGGGTATGGTCGTTGATTGCCTTAGCCTTCGTTTTGGGGATTGGTTCTTATGCGAGGGCGGAGCCGATCTTCGAGCAAGCGTCCGGGCTCAGCTGCGAGGAGCGTCTTTTTCTGTGTCATCAAGAAGAGGCACGGCTTGAAGAGGCGAAGCGGCAGTGTGAAAAAGAAAAGCGTACTTGTAAGCGCCGACTACGGAATTGTCGCAACAAACTTGAGCAGTGCGAAGTGGATGCCGACGAATATCGTCGCAAAGCGGAAGCTTGTGAAGCCCAGCTGGCGAGTGTGATTGATGTTGAGCCGGAGGTTGCACGGCTCAGTCGATGGGAGTTTGGCTCCGAAGAGCCTCTGGTCTCGAGGAGTCAATCTCTTCCGCTCGGCTTGGGGCTGGGCATTGATGCAGGAGGTCAAATCGGGAGCCTCTTTTGTGAGGCGCAGCTGGCTCTGTGTCGTCCGTCAGTCGGGGTCAAGGAGATAGAATTGGAATCCTGCAGAGACGGGCTCGCCAATATGCCTTGCACGAAGAAATTGGACGAATGCAATATCGACGTAGAGTTTTGCGAGGAAGAAAGGGATCAGCAAAAACGAAGGTGGCTAGAGTGCCGAGCGGTCTTGAACCAAGGCTGAGCTTGACGTAGCCGTTCGCTAGGCCCGGGAGGCGGCGATTGGAAAGATCGCCGCCTCCCGATTAGACCGGTGCGACTGGGGTTCGGCGGTTTTTCTGTATCGGCAGATGCGCGCGTAGGTCGTCGATCAAGTCTCTCTTAATTGACTGATATTCCGCGTCGTCCCAGAGGTTGACCCACTGTCGGGGATCTTCACGGACGTTATAAAGCTCGCCTTCGCTGCCTTCGTAGAGCGAGCTTTCCAGATAAAGGGTGCAGGTATACCCGTCACGGTGGATCGTGCGTAACGATAGGGTGTCTCCTTCAAAATCGCTGTCCCACTCGGTGAGCACGCGCTGGCGCCCTTGTCGTTCGGCGTCGGCTTGAGTCAGAGGCAAAGGTTCACCGTCCATCCAATCCGGGACATCGAGGCCAGCGACTGCACAGAAAGTGGGGGCCAGGTCGAGATGCCCGACGGGTAATTCGACGGATGCTGGCTCAACCTCCACGGCACGCGCTGGTTGCCACAGGAGGGGCACGCGCATTAGGGCGTCCACATGGTAAGCCCCCTTAAAGAGAAGGCCAAAGTCACCTTGCAATTCTCCGTGGTCAGTCGTGAAAAAAATATCGGTGTCGTCTAGCATGCCTCGAGTCTCGAGTCTACGTAGAACCCGACCGCAGGCCTCGTCGATCAGTTCATTTTCGATATGTGTGAGCGCATCAATTTCGCAGAGCTGGTCAGACGTCATCTGGGAGGGGTTGAAACTTGGGGGCGCTTCCATGTTGCTCACTTTGCGGCCTTCAAAGTAGTCCAACCAATGATGCGGTTTGTCCGCGAGGATGCGGCGCGCCGCCTCGGGACTTCCGGGATAGTTTGCCGGCACGGAAATGTCCTGCCACGGAACGCGGCTTAACTCTGTTTCAGGCGGATCCCAGGGATGGTGGGGGTCCGGAAAGCTCATCCAGCAGAAAAAGTCTTCTTCGGGCGCGACTTCGTCCAACCATTGCAGCGCTCGGTCCGCGACCCAGTCTGTATGGTAGACATTGCGGGCTACGGGGTTGCGATGGACTTGAATCGCGCCGGTGTCGCCACCGCCCGCTCCATTGACTCGCATTTTGGAGGTGAGATTGGGGTAGAAGCCCGCAATGGAATCTGGAGCATGTTCTCGAAGCCAGGCTCCGTAGTGGAGGATGAGCGGGGAGTGAGTGGCGAGTTCCATGTGTTCGAACCCACGATGAGGTCCGAACTCACCGTCGCGACCCATGCGATTCTCGTAGAATTCCCCTTTAAAATCAACATGGGGCTCGAAGTGCGCTTTGCCAAAAAGCCCAGTCCGGTAGCCAGCTCCATGGAGAACTGTGGCAACGCTCGGTGCTTCGGGGGGAAGGGGGACACCATTCATCCATACCCCGTGCGTACCGACATATTGTCCCGTCAGCATTGTAGATCGCGCCGGCATGCAGACCACGTTCTGGTTATGTGCTCGCTGGTAGTCGATGCCTCGCCGGGCGATTAAATCAATCACGGGTGTGCGGGCGATTCGGCCGCCGTGTGCACCTAATGCATCAAATCTCATCTGGTCGGTCGTGATGAAGAGAATATTACGTCCCATGTGGTCCTTTTACGGGATGACTGGACTGTCGTATGAGCCTGTGGGGATTGCGGAAACGCACGACATGCAGAGTCTGTTGCCCTTGTCCTGCCGAATCTTATCCGGAGCACGAACACTTTTGAGATCGGCTCTCGCGAGTTCGTGCGCTCTGCGGATCATAGGATATCAAGAGTCTTTTTCGGTCCCCGATCGCTTTACGAACAGTGAGCTTAGCGGGGAGCGCGTCCTCTCGATGGATGATTTCGCCGCGGGTCAATTTGACGGATCTGGCGAGACAGTTTGCGCGCCTCTGAGGTGCCTCGAGATCGAAGACGTGAAGCGATTTTTCTTCGGCAAAGGGCAATTTCGACCTTGCTAGCGCTTCGCCTCTGACAGAAGGACTTGGCTCTATCAGCGACTTCCGTGTCGCCCAGATCGAAGCGTTTAACGAAGACCTCAGGCCAGATATCAGCGTGATCTGACTGGAGGCCTTGATCCAGGAGTAGAGGTCCAAGGATTTGGACAGGGGGGAAGGATCCGTTCAGATCATGATCGATCGCCATGTAGATGCAGTTCTCGCATAGGATCGCCTCAGTTAACGAGTCCCTGACGTTATGGGTGCGGACTGTTAGATGCTTATCCGGTACGAAATTCCAAAACATCAGATCGTACCCGTAGGAGACTCTCCGAAAGCGGTCCATCTCAACTTCAGTCGCGAGGCCATTGGCGCCATATAAGAGGATCAGTCGGCCATACTCCGGGATTTGATCCTGATAATCCGTGATGGCCTCCCGAATTTGTCGAGGGAAATTCAAGCTCTCGTCTTCGCTGCGCTCGATGAGGCTGACCCAAGGAACCGTCAGCCCAACAAAGAGCGCGACCGCAACCAAAGCGTAACCGTGATGGCGATCGTAAGCGCGGCGGAGAGCGACGTCCATCAAGACACCCGTAGCCAGACTCACCGGAATTTCGATAAAGATCGAAAATCGGATAGAGAAAGGTGCAAAGCTCAGCATCGGGATGAGAACGAGGACAAACCATAGGGAGCAGGCTGACCAGGTCGGAATGCATCGGTCAACCAGGGCGCGTCTTCCGGTCTGATTTGTCCCGACCCAGAAGCAGGTGAGGCTGACGATTAACAGGAGGGAAAAAAGCCGGGTAGAACTGCCTGTGAGCAGAAGGATTTGAAAATACATCGCCGATGCGATGTTTACGGGGTCGAAGTTCGGCGCATAGCTTGAGTTGGCCACGTCTTGGGACGCAAATAGCGCAATGCGCATCATCAGGTAAACCCCGGCGAAGAGTGCGTGGGGCAAAATTCGAAAGAGCGCTTTGCGAACTTTTTCGCTTCGGGATCCTGAGTCGTCAATGACAAGTGAAAAGGCCACCATTACGGCGGGTATGACCAGGGTTGATTCATGGCTGAGAAGCCCGACTACGAAAGGGATAACTGATGATCTCACCCAAAATTCAGAGTTGCGTCGAACGCCTTCTATAAACAGCCAGAGCGCAGAGGCCATGCAAAATTGTGAGAGAATGTGAGTAAATAGGCACGCGTCCCACAACGTTGAAAGCGTGGGAATCGCGGTGATGGTCAAGATGCCGGTGGCGAATGCGATCGGACGAAGCATGCCCAGCGACCGAGCAATGCGATAAGTGACCCAGCTACTTAGGCCGTTGACGGCCAGCGATAGTGCGAAGTAGCCGCCGGCCTCGAGGCCAAAAGCTTGATAGGCAAGGCGATAGAAAGTCTGCTCGCCGACCGGTCGGAAAGCCCAGTACCGCCGGCCGCCAAACGGGAAAAACGTGTCGATCCAGCTGAAGCCTGGTTGTCTGACCTCGTGGAGGAGCCACCAATCGTCGAACCCGAAGTATTCGACGTGCGCAATCCTCAGGCAGAGGACGCTCACTGCGCCGGCCATTCCGGCCAGAGCGATGTAGTAGAGGGTTCGAACACCATGAGAAGTCTGGTGATTGACGTCGGCTAGGCTCACGACCCCACAATAAGGCCGAATGATCTAAAAGTCTTGAAAATGCTATTCCGAGAGAGCCCCTGACCCCAGAAACGGCGCAACCGATGAGGAGGGGGGGGCACCCCCGGGTGGGTTTCTGACAGAAGCCCTGACAGAGACAGGTCGGAGGATTGTTTCTTGGTGAAAGGGCCTCAGTGGAGTTGATCTGAGCTGCTTTGATTACTCGTTTTTCGTTGACTGCGGTCCGCATTCATTTCGAAGAGGTTTTCGACGGACACTCGGTATCGGCTGAAAGGAGGCTGCACCTCAGAATTTCGGTCTTCTTTCCCGAACGGATACAGGGCGTATAAAGCTCAACTTGCCAGCTTTCGATGATTCGAAGAGGTTGTTTTTTCTTAGCGCATTCCGTCGTCATTTTGCTGTCGAGCTCCTTAAGGGCCTGCGCCATACAAGTCCACTCTGTGCTGGAAATGACTCTCTGGGTTCGCATCTGCTCGAGGCGATTTCGTGATTCCTTGTGGAAAGTTCCGATGAATCGACACGGCTCAGCCTGCGCGATCTCAGCCGGATGAGTGTGGAAGGGAGAAGGAGACCTGACTCCCGAATTGGCCTCGTTCTCCTCGCCACTCGAAGACGGACTCGTTATCGAGAGTCCTACAAGCAGACCAAGGGTTGCAGCAAAAAGTACACGTAAAATAGTCATCATGGATCCTTCGAAATCAAAGGGCAGTTCTAGGGAAAGAGCCTCGGGAGTCAAAACGCTCGAGCATGAATGCGTGTTTCCTTGCCAAATCGCCATATCCTGAATGATTTGAAATGCTGAAAAGATTCCGTTGGGCGATTTCGCTCCACTCCCTTCGGATGGCCCTGGTCTGGATGACGACGACACCAATTTCACACTGAGACGACTCCATTCGGAGTGAGTCGCTGAGGCCCTCTGCATCAACATTGGTTGTAGTGTGGCCAGCGCCGCCGTGGTCTTCCAGCGTTACCCCAATCGACGAAAGATTGATGATTCGCCCGCTTCGCTGTGCGCGAAGCGTCGGCAATGCCAGCTGAATCATTCTCGCGACGCCGAAAATACTCACTTCACATTGCTCTCGCGCCTCTTGGAGAGGGACTTCTTCTGGGGGCCCATAGGAACCATAGGCCGCTTTATTGATAAGCCCGTCGATCCGCCCCCCCCGCTGCAAGGGCCTGTTCAATGAACGCGGACATCGAGCCTTCATCGGTGACGTTGAGTCGAGAGACTCCGATTCTCTTTTGGGCGAGCGACTCTATCCGTTCGGTGCGACGCGCACTCACGCAGACGGTCCATTCAAGGTTTTGTTGCGGGAGAGCGGTTGCTTCGCCGATTCCCGATGAGGCACCAGTGATCATCGCACAACGATTCACTTGGTTTCTCCATAAGCGACCGACTACATGCTGTAAAGCGGATGTCTACTTCCAACAAGGAGGATAATCGGAATTCGCAAAAAAACAAAAACGATAATGAGAGTACGAACCCAAAGGCTGCGGGGTAATCGGGGAGAGTCAATCCAAATCGCAATGGGGACGCACGCCGCCACCAGCACAATGAGGAGATGCCAGCCTTGAGGTGAGACTGGCGAAAACATTGCGGCAATGAGCATCGAAGTCAGCATGAATCCGGAGTAGCGAGCCAGAAACCTTTGGTCTGAGGAAAAATGCGATTGCCCAAATTGCCGCCAGACAGAAAAATTTGCAACGCATGCGACGATGGCCGTGAGAGCCGACGCGAGAAAGACGAAATCTGTCATCGACTCCATTTCAAAAAATCGGGAAGAGGATTCGGTGAGTCTGCGACCCAAATCGCCACCACCCAATCGAAGCCAGTAGATTGCGGCGCGAAGGATTCTGAGGGGAGCCTCGAGCCAATAGATCTCTGCGGATTCATCGGTCGACGGTAAGCGAAGGGGATCTCCTTGAATCAGGGACCCAATAAGCGGAATCAGGGTGAGTCCGCCCACCCCAAGCCCCGCAAGGAGCCCCACTACTCTGATCCGGAGGGACCGTGAAGCATAGAGAAATGCGGTCCCCAGCCACAGAATAAACCCGGACAGATGCAGTTGGATGACCGAGCTGAGCACCCAACCCAAGATAAATGAGCTCCCAAGGGAGGCGGATTCACGTTGTCGCCAACTGGACCAAAGGTGGGCGGCAGCCGGGAGAAAGAGGAACGCTGGTTCCCAGAGAAAGCCAGAGTGGAAAAGTCGCCAGGGCGAGAGCCAAAAAATACTGAGAAATATTGCCGCGAAACGCCAACCGCGGGCGGATACCATCACGTGGACGAGGAGAAGGACTGCCAGTAGGTCGGCCAAGATCAGGACGAAAGACGCACTTTTGTAGTCGGGAACCACAATTAATGGAGCGCCAATCAAAAAGGGGAGGAGCCCGCCTGGAATGAAACCACCGCCCGACGAACGTTTGGACCAGGCGGGGAGGGTGCCCTCTCGGACAAATTCAGCCGCTGGTTCAAGCAGTTGAATCTGATCGCCCAACCATCGGGCTTCGGGCGATCCTTGCTCGACTGTGCGAATCTCGATTCCTGTGGGGGCCGGTTTTAAAATATCTCGGGGCGCTCCCTGCAGCCACAGCCACCCTTGCAGGATGAAGCCAAGAAAAAGGATTGCGAGAGTGGCCCACTTGAAGGACTGCTCTCGGTCGAAGAGTTTTTGCTTCATTTGGCTTATGGGTTGCGCTTCCTGGTGGGTCCTAGGCGAGAATCAGCACTCGGGTTAGATGGAGTCCTTGAGAATTTTGCCATAGCGTCTGGCGACTGTGCGTGATCCATTCTGCGAATCTGGGAACTTCCTCCAAAGAGCGAAAGACTATGACTGACCGGAATCATCTTCGGGAAATCGATAGCGAAAATCGCAATGCGACGCGCCGCCCAGGATTGTCTTCTCTCGTGAGAGCTTTACATCCGGAGAAAACCCTTCGATCAAGGCTGAGTCACGATTGCAAGAGAGTATTTTTCCTAGTTCAGGGATGCCAAGATCTTCATACATCTCTGCGTAGCGGCAGCGCCTGACGTTGAAGTCAACAGCCGCCGTATCCTCCTGCAAAATTTCCAAGTCCAGGGCTCCGTCTTGCGTCCATGCCTCTAGGCTCTTAACAAAAGTGGACGCATCGTGACCATTCATTAGCGTCGCCAGCTCGGCTCCTTGCTTGCGTGCGATTTCCCTAATGGTCTTGGAAATGATCTCCAGCACCTCATCGCGTCCAAACGCTTCGGCCATCGCTTCAACGATGGGTGCCAGAATTCGAGCCTCAACTTCGCGGCGATTCAGCGCACCGATTTTCTGAGTCAAGCGGTCGGGTTTGGGCATTTGAAGATTCCTTAAAGGGTGCGAGCAACTCAGCTGAACCAGGGAAAGGTTCCCACGGACAAAACTCATCGGCGCTTGAGGACTCTGGAAAGGTAACGTGGCGTTCAGCCAGCCGTTCCACTTCTGCAGCGGTTGGGATCCCCACGGGCTGTCTCGGCGGCTTGCAACGGAGTTAATTGCCGGTTCGCCACTGCAGGATCACGGAGGGCGTCATCCTTTTCAGTCTGGCTTCGGAGATCCCAGGCGTTTCGTTTCGGAATGATTGGCTCCTTGTTCTAAAATCATACTTCAGGAGGCTGAGTGATGAATGCCCTTAATGTCTTGATCCCTCGAACGGCTGACAACGACTATCGCGGCGGCAAGGTTCCCCTCGTGTTTTTTCTGGCGCTCATCGGAATGACCGCTTTCCGATCGTTCGTTCATTTTCTCCGAGAAGACAGCGGTGTCAACTCAATCGCGTCAATTGTGCTGTTTTCCGGGTCACCCGATCCCAATCACGTGATCTATATGTTCAGCTCTCTTTGGGGATCGCAGCAAGTGATTATGGTGATCCTCTACATTATTGTGCTGGTTCGATTCCGGAACCTGATTCCTTTGATGTGGGCTCTAATGTTCGTTGAGGTCATCCTTCGCATCGGAGTGGGAATGATGCATTCTCTGACCCCCGAGTACTACGTTCGAACTCCACCGGGAAAGGTGGCCAATCTGCCACTCCTTTTGATCAGTCTTATCATGATTGTGATCGCGATACGGAATGCGCTTCGAGAAGCCGAATCCACGATCGCGCAGTAGATTTTTCGAGTACGATGTACCCTCTGATTTGAAAGCGAAAAATGTCCAAGATCCTTATTTTGGGAGCCAATGGCGGAATCGGTCGGCTGTTCTGCAGGAAGGCACGAGACGCTGGCTTCGTTCTTCGCGCCATGGTGCGAAACGACGAACACTGCTCGTATTTCGACAGCCAAGGGATCGAGTCGGTTGTCGGAGACCTCGAAGGAAGCTTCGCTCACGCATTTGAGGGTTGCCGCCAGGTGGCTTTCGTGGCCGGATCAGGGGCCGCAACGGGCGGTGATAAGACGCTCTTGGTCGATCTTTATGGGGCGATTCGCGCTGTAGAGGAAAGTGAGTTCCGAGGTGTCGATCAATTCGTCATGGTGAGTGCTTTGCGGGTAGAGAAGCCGCTGGAAGCGGCTCCGGCCTTGCGTCATTACATGGTTGCCAAGCTGCTTGCCGATCAGCGACTCCTAGAAAGCAGTGTGCCAGCGACCGTTCTAAGACCCGGTCGATTGACCGACGACCACGGGAGTGGCTGCGTCCGTACGCTCGTCGACCCTGGATCCGGTTTCGATATCAGCAGGGAGAACGTGGCGGACTGTATCGTTGAGGCGTTCCGTCAGCCTTCGGCTGTGAATCGCATTTTCGACCTGCTCGACGGAGACGTTCCCATCCCAGAAATGATCATGCGCGGTTCCTCGCAGCCGATGTGAAGCGAACTGGTATGGGCTCGATCCCCAGCATGAAATTACCTCAACGCTGCGGCAGCTGAATGTCTGGCCTTGTCAGCTCTAGGTCGGCCATTCGTTTCAGAAAAGCCGCAAAGAAAACGCGAATCTCGAGTCAAGGGAGCTGCGCTCCCAGGCAATCATGCCGACCGTATTCGCCGAATGAAACATGTTGGTTTGGTTTTCGCTCGATGTCGAAACGGACCGGATCATCAAACCTTTCTGAATCGCGATTCGCTGATGGATAGAGAAGCAGCAGCCGATCTCCTTCCGGTATCTGCTGCCCGCCGAGCTCAACATCGCGTGTTGCGGTTCGGTTCATATTTTCGATCGGATTCACCCAGCGCAGCATTTACTCGCTTCGCGATTCTTCGCTAATGAAAGATGTGCAAGGGATCAGGCGTATTTTGCCATCGACGAATGAAGGCGAAGCGGGTGGAGCGATCTATGATATTCCCGTAACGATGCTTGGATTTTTTGCATGCATCCGGACTCGATCAGATCGCTCTAGTCGCAGTGCTGAGAGACGAAGCTGCATTGTGGAATCCTTGGGGGTGCGCTTCCTCTCGAACGTCTGATCATTGGTCGCTGCTTTACCAGTCGTGGCCGCCCTGATGATTTGAGCGAGCGGATCCCGTGATGAAGTACCTTGGCGGTGCTACTCGTCGATGAGGAGACCGATTTTGGACCTATTTGACGATTCGAAAATCCAATGAATTCACTATACGGACGGCGAACGGTTCAATTATCTCGTTGACTATTCGGGGGCTGTTCTAAACGCTCGAGCTGACGGTCATATTGATCTCTTGTACCGCTGGGCCCCGCACGCTTACTGTCATTTTTATCGGCATGTTGCGGAAACCACGTCCACAGTTGTGACGGGCGAATTGCACGTGATCGGTTTGGTGGAGGGGACGGCGGGGGCGACGCGGATCCGTAAAGCAGGAGGCTATGCACATAAGGGCCCCGGCGATCTGCACATGGAGCATGGCGGACCCGAAGGCGCTCTATTGCTGTTCAACCTCTACGCGCCGGATGGAAATCTAGCGAAGTTGTTCGGACCGAAGGGCGAGGTGATCGAGGCAACTACGATGGTAGGCATGGTGGTCGGGTAGCGTGCTGCGAGGACTCCGAGAAGCCGACTAGGTCGGCCCCTCTGTTCCGCCCGCGTGCTTTAGGGCGCGCAGATCTTTGATATAGAGCAATCCCAACAGGCATCGAGACAGCGTCAGCGCGATCGGAAAGACCAAGCCGAAAGCAAGGATGGCTGCTTTATCCCCGTAATCCGACCAGAAGAAAACCATGGCGGCGGCTTGCGTGCCTAAGCCCGCAGGTGAAACTGGAAGAGCTGAAATCATCATGATGGCCGGAGCAGAGGCAACAGCGAGTGAGAAGGGTATTTCGATCTCAAAAGCATGACTGCCGGCCCAAAAGATCCATAGAAACCCCATGAAGTAGATGAGCTTTAGGCCGAGCACGACGAAGAAGTCCCGAAGGGTGGCGAGGCGGTAGCTTCGCACGATCGCCGACCCCCGGATCTTTGTCAGCCAAGTCAGAGCGGGTCGACTCGTGGAGAGAACCAAAAAGAGTCCGACCTGAAGTGCGAAAAACGCTGCAGCAAAGTTTTGAACAGTGTCCAGGGCCGCTGAGTCGGAAAACGTGCTGATACCGATCAGGGTCAAGCCCATGAGCAGAAGGGCATCGCAATTCCCGTAAAAGAAAAGCGAACTTGTAGACTCAAGGGCCGGAACCTGCTTGGACCGTCGTAAATGCAAGACGATGGCAGCGGTGCCCACATTCCAGTTGAGCACCGTGACAATGTAGGTGACCCCACGAATAGACCGAGCCTCTCGCCAACTAACTGGAGCATTGAAGCGGCTGAGCAAGTAAGCGAGAGCCCCCGAGTCGAGTAGAAACCAGAAGACGACGGCTAGCAAAATTTCAGGAATGAAGAGATCGAGGCGGGCATTCTTCGCCGCATTCCAGGCATCTTCGTAGGGAACATCCCAGAAGAGGTAGGCAAAGATCGCTATCGCTCCAAGCCAAGGGGCGACGACCTTCAGCCTGTTTTCGGCGGAGACCGACTCCGGCGAGTCAGTCGAGGCTTGCTGGTTTGGGCGAGAGGAGTCTTTCGGCATGAGGAGCGAAAGATACTCCTTTTGACTTGCTCAAAGAAAGAGAGTGATTCGAGATGGATCCTGCGAGCAGGTGGAAGAAAGAGACTGACAGCATCCGACTCGACTCACTGACTCGGGGGCCCCGATGATGTGCAGAATTGGCACCTTCAGTTAATGGAAGAGCCCATGACTTGCATGGGGTTTTAGGGGGCACGATTCCACGAGGAGAGCAGAGAAGGCCCGCAGGGTTTCGATTGCGAGTGGGCCGTGTGCCCAAGCCGGGGGCTTGAGGCTACACTCTCAAGGCCATCACTATTCCACAGGCGAAGGGGAAACGGATGCCTTCTTCCATGGGCTCATTACTTGATTTCAATCCAGATGATTTGATTACCCCGAGTAATTACGGTGTCGAGGGTCAGCCACACGCGATCTGGAGCCAGCTCCGGGAGCACTCTCCCGTGCATCGGATTGAGTCAAGTTCGCACCCTCCGTTTTATGCGATTACGCGGCATGCAGACATCATGAATATTTCGAATAGGCCGAACGTGTTTAGTAATCGAGAAGGACCGATGCTGCTGGATAATCAAGTGATGGCACGCCGCGAAGCGAACCCGGATGAGTTTGGGCAAATGCGAACGATCATCGAGATGGATCCTCCGGAGCATCGTGACTTTCGGAAAGTAGCCAGTGGCTTCTTTACACCGCGTAGTATTCATCGCCTGGACGAAATCGTTGCAGAGTGTGCTCGTGCGCAAGTCGACAAACTGGGACAAGAAGGCGAGTGTGACTTTGTCGAGCAAATTGCTCAGCGCCATCCGCTGAGGGTACTGGCCACGATTCTTGGGATCGCTCCGGAAGATGAAGACCTGCTGCTCGAGTTGACGCAGCAACTCTTCGCCGGAGATGACCCCGATCTTCAACGCGAAGGTGAGGACCGAGGCGAGGCGACCCGGACTCTACTCGCAGACTTTGGCGCTCTGTTCACGCGGATCATCGAGGACCGTCGGGCTCATCCGACGGACGATTTGGCGAGCCTTCTTGCGAATGCGAAGATGGCGGACGGTTCTGCAATGGGCCCGATCGAGACTTTCGGTTACTACTTGATCGTATTTACGGCGGGTCACGATACGACACGCAACGCGATATCAGGAGGGATGCAAGCGTTGCTCGAGAACCCGGGCCAGATGCGGCAGCTATGTGCGAACCCCGGACTGGCGAAGACGACTGTCGAGGAGGTGGTGCGGTGGACGTCTCCGGTGAACTACATGAAGAGGCACCTGCTTGAGGATGTCGAGCTCGAAGGTGTGAAGATGAAAGCCGGCGAGGAGCTTGTCATGTACTATGCGTCGGCGAACCGTGACGACGCTGTATTTGATCAACCCTTTGAATTCAATATTGAGCGTCACCCGAATCGCCATCTTGGCTTCGGAACAGGAGAGCACTTCTGTCTCGGTGCTCATGTGGCTCGCCTGTCGGCGCGTGCGCTCTTTCTAGAGCTGGCGAATCGGGTCGAGGAGATCGAACCGGCGGCAGATCCGACGTATATCTCGTCGAGTTTCGTGGTCGGGCTAAAGACGCTGCCGGTTCGTTATAAAATTCGACCTGCGATTTAAACTCATGTCGAGCGATCTCAGGAACACCGAAATCATCTCTGGCTGAGTAGCCTTGGCCAGAGATGATTGCGGGTGATGGGTTCGCGTCAACTGGGCGGCGAGACAGGCGAATTTGACGCAGGATAGAAAGCTTGGAACATCAAGAGCCGTCTCTATCGAGCAAGTCGCGAGTGACATTCCGCTCAACCCCAAACCCTGTAATGACGGGCGCGCAATGAAAAAAGCTAGTGCGGTGACTTCGGACTTTCCGTCTGCTCGCCAGGGGTAGAGCTTACATTTTGCTGAGGAGTCGATGGCCCATTTCTCGTCACAAGAACACTCCCTAGGACAGTCTCTCGAGAATCACCAGCATAGAGACGAAACTCAAAGTCTTGCTGATCAATCCAGTCTACTTGTTGCTCTCCGCTTGTAGAAACTTCGACAAAGAGTTTTTCTTCTCCGTCCTTGGTTGAAACGTAGATTTGTCCCTTTTCACCTTCTGAAAGCACCCACCTGATCGTCGTCACACCCGGGCCGGTGCCGGCGGGTACCGGATTGGGGCGAGCGGAAATTGTCCCTGTCTCCTCCCCATCGATGATCACCCTCGTATTCAGTCGTGTAACGGTGAGTGTCTTCAGAGGATTTTTCCGATCAGAATCCTTATACAGTCGAAAAACGTACGTGGACCCTTGCTCAATCCAGTCGGCTTCTTTGGTGCCAGGGGTTGAAACTTCAGAGAAAAGAACTTCCTCGTTCCCATCGTGGGAAACAGATATGCGGCCTTGGTCGTCTCCCGCAATGCTCCATGAAATCGTTGTCTTACCCAGATTTGCGCCCGCAGGGACAGGGTTGGGTGTCGCAGTGAGGGTGGTGCTCAGTGTTTTCGGAGCGTCATCGTCTTTCTGGCAACCTGCGAGGAACACAAAGAGAACCATGAAAATGAACAGGGCTCGGTGAATGGCTGTGGTGTTACTCATCGCGTACGGTTCCTTTTTTTATCGCCTGTGCCCCGGGCAGACTGCTGTTCCTGGCATATGCAATGATGACATGATTACTCCAGCGGCGCAGCGCAAGCTCAGGCCTCAAATCACTAGGCTGACGTCCCGGATCCCGACGCTGATGGCAGCACAGAAGTCGACAAATACGACTATTTTCTGGCGATGAGATGAATCTGCTGCGATGCGAGAAGTGGAAAACGATACCAGATACCCACTTGAGAGCCTATGACGGACTTCGACGAGTGCACGGCTCCCGGGTCAAGCCGAGGGTAGCGCTCCCTAGCGCGCTTGGAACAGCGCAGGCGCCGGCGGCCCAAGCGAGGAACCTAGTTTCCGGTTTCGAGGGCGACCTGAAGCGGTGAGTCAAGGCGGAGAGGGCAGGGTGACTGACCCCTGGAAGCTGCGCATGCGTTCGCCTCGCCCCAAGTCGGTGTCGGTCGCAGAGGGTAGCGCGACTAACCAGGGTGCCTCCAAATGGATCTGCTCAAGGAAGGCGCCCGAGTACGATTCGGCTCCTGAAGCCCAGCGATTCTTTGGTAAGAATATTTGCCCGAACGCAGATTTTCGCCAGGCATGGCTCATATACTTTGAGAGCATCAGTCGGACGGCGGAAACCCTACTCGGAGCTTTGCGCCAGGCGTTGAATCTCCCCGAGAGCGAATGGCGCGAGGAGACAAGTCGCCCGGTGAGCATTCTCCGTTTCCTGAACTATCCAGAAACGAGTTCGAACTCACTGCGGATGGCGGCTCACTATGACGACAACCCGTTAACTTTGCTGCATCAAAGTGTTTCGGAGAACGGTTTTGATTCGTTGCAGGTGATGCTGCCGAACGAAACCCATTGGCCATCTGGACCCGCCCAGGACCTTTTTTTCGTGAATGTGGGCGAAGCACTTATATATCTGACTGAGGGTCGAGTGGTGGCCACCAAACACCGAGTGGCGAGTGTGCCGAAACACCTGCGAGAGGGGAGTGCGCGAACGAGCGCAGTGTTCTTCTGTGCGCCTAATTGGGACTGTGGGTTGCGTCCCGTCTCACCCCAAGGGGTCGATAACGAACTGGGCCAGATGGCCAAGGGCTTCGGACTGAATGAACTGCGCGACCCCGATGGGTCGATCCCGTATTACAGGCTGCAGAACCGCGCTGTTGACCGTGGATTTGTGAGCTGAGAGAGGAGGGCCTAGCTATCCGCCCAATCAGTGTCCGCTGACGGACCTCTGCCATCTCTAGAGAGCCGCCGGATCCCCTCTTATAACGTCCTCTACATGCCCAAAGGTCTAGAATGGCCCTCTGAAATTCCTATCCCGATTTCACCCTAACGAATTTAAGTGTTCAGATCGGAAAGAAAAAGGCTATTCCGAAAGTTGTGTAGGTCTAAGGCTGTCGCTTCGAAGGAAGTGTTTTAAGGAGATGGCTGCCTTCGGTATTTGTGACGGACCGAGATCCTCGCCAATGCGATTTAGTTCCCGGTAAACTGGGCCAAGTCGAAATAGTCGCGCCAAGCTGAAATCTTGCCATCATTGTTCATCTCAAAGACGCCGCAGACCGGCAAAGCGACCTTGCGATCTTGTAGAGTGATTGTGTCGACCCGCTCGTTCATCACAATGGATCCGTTCACGACCTGATGCTTGATTTCAAAGTGCACTGATTTTGCCATCCCGCCGAACATCCCGCCGACAAATATCCTGATCGCCTCCTTTCCTTTGCAGGGCTCCATCGGAATGTTGTGATAGGTCGCGTCATCGGTGAAGGAATCGACAATTGCGTCGATGTCACTTCGGTTCCAGTGCTCGCAGAAATTCCGAATTGTTTTGTCCGCATCCATGGTGACTCCTTAGATGATGAGATTGATGGCTACTCTGTCCGATTAGTCTACTTCAGGTTCCGCTTCGAACGAAGGACGTAACCTGATTTCGATCAGTGTTCCGAAACCCTCGATCGCGTTCGGCCTAAGGCGATTGAATACATCGGCCTTGTAAAAAGAGTCGTCTAGAGCCGCCCGTGCTCGGCCGCCGTACCTCTCCCCCCGAAATTAAAAGGGTGACTGAAAAACCTCGTCCGGCGGGACTCGTAATTCCCTACGCCACCTACCATTGCCCCCCGTGTACACCAGGGGTCTTCGATGACGTAGTGGCACGCAATGGTCTCGTTTTCCACTACTCCTATCAGGTGGTGGTCGAAGAAGTTATGAAATGGAAAAAAATTTCAAAGGGCAGGGCGCGTAGGAACAAGCAGCTTTTCTGAGATTCTCTTTTAGGCGCCATCGACGTTTTGGCAGCGTCGTTTGTTCATTCATTAAGCTCGCCTGGAGCGGCGAGAGGCGGGTTACTCAAATAGACCGGGCCGGGGGAAGGGCAGTCATTTTGCAGCAATGGGCAACCGATCAGAACGAGTTTGCATGACCTGAAGATAGGTCTGACGCAGTCTCTCTGCGCACAAGTCCCAGCTATGATTTTCGGCAATCGAGCGGCCCGCTTTGCCCGCACACAGACGCGTCTCTTCGATTGCGAATTGGTCTAATGCGCGCGCGAAAGCAGCCGCATCGCTGGACATGTCGATGACACAACCGGCTTCGGTCAGCATTTCTGCCGGGCCACACTGCTTGCTGGTGACGAGGGGGCGGGCCGAAGCAGCCGTTTCGAGGCAGACCAAAGCGCCGGCGTCATAGCGCGTGGGGAGAATGACTCCGTCGGCTGCGAAATACAAATTTTCGATGTCATCTCGGGGTCCCAGGAAATGAACACGGTCTTGTACCCCTAGCGCTTTGGCTTTTCGGATCCAGGGGTCGGGTTTGTCGCGACCTGCGACCCAAATCTGTGCGCTTCGATCCTGGCTAAGGGACAGCGCCTCGAGCGCGGTGCGAAGACCTTTTCGTCGAAAACCCGAACCGGGGAAGAGCCAGATTGTTCCGCGGTCGCCCCCCCACTGGGACCGGAGCTGAGCGCGGATTCGTGGGTCTCGTTGTGGACGGAACCGGTCTAGATCGACTCCATATGGGACGACGAAAAGTCTTTGGGTGTCGATTTCATAGTGTTCGCAGAACTCAAGACGGACCATCTCCGAAACACATTGGATACGCTGTTCTGCATCGTTGACAATGGCCCGTTCTAGACG